>NZ_LWFE01000388.1:0-1012 GCF_001635675.1 Oleiphilus sp. HI0061
GGTTTAAGTACTTCTGCAGAAAGTAGCGAAGATTCTGAATTTACTGTACCTGAGTCTGCTGCTGCAAGTATTGATAGCACAGCCCAAACAAAGAATTCCACCTCGCAACAATCGTCAAGCGTTCATATCAAAACAGATGTATTAGATTTATATCTTGATCTTAAAGGCGGTAATGTTATTTCGGCAAAAATGCCTCAGCATAAAGTTAGCTTAGGCTCAGAAGAAGCACTGGCGCTGTTGGAAAGTGGTAATGGTAGACATTACGTTGTTGAAAGTGGTCTATTTGGAAAAAATGGATATGATTCCTCTAAAAACGGCCCAGCTCCTATTTACTCATCATCATCTTCTTCATACGAGTTACAAGAAGGACAAGATAGCCTTTCAATAGACCTTAATTTTGAAAGTGATGATGGTGTATCAATTACTAAGCGTTATGAATTCAAGCGCAATGATTATCTGATTAATGTCAGCTATATCATTAATAACAAGACTAATGATAACTGGCAGGCAAACCTGTCTGGAAAGATTGTAAGAGATCGTTCCTCTGACCCATCGAGCCAAAATAGTATGGGTATGCAGTCATTTTTGGGAATGGCGCTTTCAAGCGCTGAAAAACCTTACGAGAAATATGACTTTGAAGACATGCTTGACTCCCCTATCAATGAACAAATTCATGGTGGTTGGGTTGCATTTATTCAGCATTACTTCCTAAGTGCCTGGATCCCAGATAATGGCGTTACTCATACTTATCAAACACGCGTGAAAGGCGGTCGATATTTGATGGGCTTTATTAGCCCTGCAATCGAAGTCGCTCCAGGAGAAACCAAGACGACATCTGCACAGTTATATATTGGTCCAAAGATTATGGAGCGTTTGGAAGCTATTGCACCAAACCTTGATTTAACCGTAGATTTTGGTTGGTTATTCTGGGTAGCAACGCCACTATTCCTATTGCTTGATTTCTTCTATGGCATTGTATTGAACTGGGGTTTTGCAATTATTCTAGTGACTG
>NZ_LWFE01000389.1:0-936 GCF_001635675.1 Oleiphilus sp. HI0061
TACGCATTTCCTTATCGATATATAGTCAATTGGTATGTTCAGAAGACACATGGAAGAGTAAAACAAGACAGAGAAATAACATTCAAGATATTTCAAATATCAGAATTACTAAAGGCATTAGTGGGGGCCACTCCAGATAAGCCATCTTTATATACTTATAAGAAAAACAAAAAAGATGTTTTCTGCTCCAAATCAGCGGTAAATAGTGCCGTTAAAGTTTTGTGGCCTCACTTTATAAAACACTATACGGGTTTTAGAGACTTGGAGAATCTGGCTGAATGGCAAAGAACCCAGGAGCAACTTAGCCGTGGTAAAAACGATTCGGAGCTGAATAAAACGAGAGAGCGCCTTCTGCTAATTCGTTCTCAAGATCAGTGGGATAATATGGTTGAAGATATCAATTTGAGAGAGACATATAGACGCTGTCGTGAGGAGTGGCCATTAGTAAGTTTTTATTTGGAAGGCTCTTCAAGGAAAAAAGAGGATTGGGTCTCCAAATACAAAAACAGAAAACTCGAGCCTGAATGGATTCAACTGTTAGACAAAAACTTGTCTCCAGAAACAAAAGAATGGCTACTTTCTTTGTCTGATAGTGAGTGTCGAACTGGATTAGTTGCAAAACTGTTGATGCAAGAAATCATGGAGGACACTATTTATCCATCACCACACTCCTTCAGGCACATGTGGGCTGAGGCAGTTTACAGGCGCTTTGATGGAGATGCTGGATGGATGATACGAAGTCAATTTAAACATATTGCCAAACGTATGTGGCTTGCTTATATCAGAAATAAAGATAATCGCTCGATTCATCGACAAGTGAAACAGCAGGTTATTAGCTCTTTAGTCGCCAACTTCATACAAAAACAAGGGAATGGCTACGCCGGCAAATTCCACAAATGGCTTAAACGACTTATGCACAAGACAGTGATTATGAAT
>NZ_LWFE01000390.1:0-805 GCF_001635675.1 Oleiphilus sp. HI0061
GTTGTGGTCCAAATAAAGATCACGTTATGTTGAAGTTGGACCATTTGGGTGAAGAAACCTTGAATGCCAAGCTTCCAGGTATTCTTGAATTGTCACGTACATTTGCTCACGTTGATCCGGTTAAGGTACCAATTCCGGTTGTACCAACTTGTCACTATATGATGGGTGGTATTCCGACTAATATCGGTGGTCAGGCACTAACGCAGGATGCTGAAGGTAACGATCACGTTATCGAAGGTCTATATGCTTGTGGTGAAGCTGCTTGTGTATCAGTTCATGGTGCAAATCGTCTTGGTGGTAACTCGCTACTTGATTTGGTTGTATTTGGTCGTGCTGCCGGTTTGCAGATTGAGAAATCTTTGCGCGAAGGTTTTGCAACTGATGATGCAACAGAGGCTGATATCGAAGCCGCATTAAGTCGTTTGGATCGTTTGGATAATACGACTGGCGGTGAAAGTGTTGCTAAGGTTCGAGAAGATTTGCAAAGCACGATGCAGCTTTACTTTGGCGTTTTCCGTGAAGGTGAGACCATGCAGAAAGGTCTTAAGATGCTCGACGAAATAGGTGAGAGAGTTAAGAATACTCATCTTGAAGATAAGAGCGCTGCTTTCAATACTGCTCGTATCGAAGCGCTTGAGCTGGATAACTTGTTCGAAGTTGCTTACGCAACAGCTGTAGCTGCAGAAGGACGTAAAGAAAGTCGTGGTGCTCATGCTCGTAATGATTTTACTGAGCGTGATGATGAAAACTGGTTGAAACACTCAATGTACTTCCCTCTAGAGAAGCGCGTTGGTAAGCGTGATGT
>NZ_LWFE01000391.1:0-11517 GCF_001635675.1 Oleiphilus sp. HI0061
AGCCCCCTTCTCATTTCATATGCCACTTACCACTGCAAACGAATATCTTTCATACGCTGTTTATCTGCTGGTAGCGTCGGCGCAGTATCCGGATCCACTTCCTTATAAACATTTGTCACCGGCGTAATGTTCGCGTCTCGACCATGGATAAAGTCCTGGTCAGCAACAATGGTCATGTAGGCTTTGTTTAAATCAAGTGCTCGACGAACAGAAGGCGTTAGCAGCTCATATACATCGGCGGCAACCACCTCTTCTTCCTTAACTGTCCCGTCTTCATTAAACCATTTCTCTAGCATTTCACCGTTCTCACGAAACTCATCACCACCACCAACTCGCTTTAGGTAGTCCAGGATTTCACCTTCGGTATCACCCATTACCGGCGCATCTTTCATGCCCTTCAAGTTAATATAGCCCCAACCTTCAGAGCCTGTAACCTTCCGTGGAAATGCAAAAGTCTGATCTATCGTACTGCCAATCGAGGTATGACAACCCATGCAGAAGTTATGTTCTTCATAGCTTTGTCTACGCATTGAACCGTCGGCATTTTCTATGAAGCCCAGAATCATCCAACCAAAGCTGTTATCAAGCCCATGATCACCACGATTGATATACTTCGGCAATATTTCATCAATCTTTTCTTGTCGCTCGTTGCCATACATGGAAATCAAATCAGGCTCATCAAACAATTTGAATTTGCGCATGTAACGCACTTCCTTCATTCGTGGTGACACACCTATATCACCATCAGCTGACACGCCTACATAACGAACAGTATGAAGGAATTGAACACCTTCAGGGTAAAGCATTGGTACGACCGCTACATCAGACGCTTGCCCCACATAGAAAGCGGGTCTATCTATTTCGTAAATCACACCAAGGTGACCATCATTATTCAAGTCGGTACAAAATACGCGCTCATCAACTTGTGGCAAGGATACTGAATCCAGGTTTTTAATCGCCGCTTCCATAATCGCAAGGTTAGCTAAATAAGTATCTCGTGAATAAGCACTGGTATCGTTAGTACAACTCTCGGCAGCCGCTCTGAACTCTTCAGGTAAGCGCACCATTACGTCATCTGTAGAGCCATTTGTTGGCCAAAAGGTGCTAGGTTGAGGTTTGTAATTAAATGCGACCCAGTAGCTGCCGTCTTTGGCAATGCCTTCGTCGTCAAAAGCATCTGCGCCTTGCTGTAAATTTACAAGTTTTGGGATAGGGCCTTCCCAATCCGAACTTGCTTCTAATTGCTCAATTAAAGGCGTGTAGTTATCCGTATTAATGTAATCAATAACCTCTTGATCTGAGATCTGACCAACCTTTTCAGTCTTATCTTCAAACAAGTTCTTCCAATGATTGGTCACCCCAACATCAGAGAAAGCATATTCTGCCTGTAATAAGCCATCGGCCATATAGTTTGTGCTGGAGCCAAAAGGATGTGTCTGGTGACAAGCCATACATGGATTGTGCTTTGCTTCATGTTTGGTATAACACTGAGGAGGGACAATCGCTTCTTTGTTATAGGTAATGCCATCTTCCGTCGCACGAAGCTGACCTGATGTTCCCTCATTAATCTCTGTCGGGAAATTAAGACTCGCTAATAGCTCTGTTTCAGCATCAGGGTCATTTTGTGTGTTGTTCTTGCTCGTATTCGAATCACTGCTACAAGCACTCATCAGAACAAGTAAGGCCAATAGGTTAATATATTTCATAAGAATTTCTTTAGTGTCTGAGAAAAAAGGAGGGCAACAATTCGCCCTCCCCTTGCAGTACTCTTAGAGTACTAACTTAATGAAAACTACAGTGCTGGATCTTCATATACCCAGATAACATTGTTTTCATGATTCCCAGTATCTTCACCAATCAATAGACGACCGTCGTCCATTACAGCTAGGTTATCCGGGTTAGAGATATTGTTAATACTACACTCATTCACATCACGATCAGAGTAGTATGGGCCACCCACAATTGCAGGAACCATAGTATCAACGTCTACGTTGCCAGCGTTTTCTTTCAAGGTCATACGATATACCACACCGCATGGGCCGTGAGTGCCGTCTAGCTGGATATCACCTTCATCATCAGCCATTGTTTTGTCAAATGATGACATAGCCATATACATGTAAGCCTGATCACCATCAGCAGCACCAGCATTCCACCAGTTATCTGCAAGACCATAGTTGATAACAACACCTTCCATCTTGCGGAACTCACCCGTCGCGCCCAAAGCAACAGCTGCTTTACGGCTCTCTAGGAACGCAGGACGGTCATCAGTAAAGGGATCAGCTGCAACAGAACCGCTGCCATCTAGATCCTGAGAAAGCTTAGCTTCAGCCCAATCATTGATTTGCTGATCAGTAATATAGCTTGGGCTAGCAAGTGTGCCCACATCATATTCAGCAATTGCAGCTTCGATATCAGCTTCAGCACCGTGCGCAAGCTCAATCCACTCAATTGCAAAAGCAGCTTCAGAAGGATCGCTAACACCATTCGTCTGAGTGACTTTCGCAGCGTATAAAGTACCAGAGCTCATATCACCTGCTGCATCAGCAACAAACTTGAAGAACACAACACCCGTTCCGTCATCACTCAAGAATACTGTTTTCTGGCCAGGCATCACTACGCTGTTTTCGTGAGAGAAGCGGCCTTGAAGCTCAAGTTTATTTAGTTCTACGTTTGCAAGCGCTGGGTCTGCAGCAGTGCTAGACGTACCGACTTCAACAATGTAGCCATACTTGTACGGGTTTGGCCATGCACCAGAACCGTCAGTTGGGTAACCCAAGTACTGAGCAAGTGATTGAGGGTTGCTGAAGTATTGATATGATTCATCAAACCAATCAGCCGTGTCATCAAAGTAAAGCTCTTCTGCTGTCAAAGGCGTGCCCCAAGGACTGACAGTACCGAAGCAGTTTACCCACGTTCCATCAACTGAAGAGAAATCTAACATACCTTCAAGAGATATATTTTGGTAACCCGTCTCATCTGCGCCAAGGTTGCTTAGGTTCATACGGCTCATGCTTCCTGGGCGGTCTTCCCAGTTAGTGTATAGGTAGAAGCCTGTACCGCCGTCAGAGATAACACCGTTAAAATCCGGATCATTAGAGCTCTTAATCAGAGTCGTGCCATCGGCAGCAAGAATATCACCCATCTCATTGCCATCGACCAAAGTATCTTCTTGCTGAGCAAGAACTTGATAACGACCTGTTGCTGTCATAACCACTTCTTTATCAGCAGTTGCAATTGGCGCATCCAAGGCAGCAAAGTTAGCCGGGAAGTTATTGAAGTCTTCACCAACAACAACACCTACAGTGCCCTTGTCAAAAATCTTGCCGTCTGCGTCAGCAGTTGTATTTGAAGAACTTGGGTGCTGTACGTTTAAGAATAATGTGCCATCAGTATTTAAGAACATACCGGTGAATTCTGCACCAACTGGCGCTGTTGCATAGCGCTTTAGCCCCATAGGAATATAGTTAGAAATACCATCGCTACCGTCTGCACCATCAGCGCCATCTGTACCGTTAGTACCATCAGTACCATTCGTTCCATCAACACCTGCTACACCAGCTGCACCTGCAGCACCCGCCTCACCATCATCACCATCTTCACAGCCTGCTAGCGCTAAGGTTGCAAGAAAAATGGCCGACACTAAAGGTCTTTTTGTAAACTTAGAACTCACACTCATCGTAACTCTTCCTCAAATAAAAAATCTTAGAATAGATGTTTTTTGCATGCGAAAGTTTGCAGAGCGGAAGTGAAAGTTTAGTGACATTTATGTGAATTAAAAAATACGGTTTCATAAATATAGAGCAGAAAAACCACATAAAAACGCACCGCGCCACTTGCGTTATAGCGCTATAACGCGGGCACCACAATTAGTCGAGATTCACTTAATAGAGACTTAAGCGTTATTAAGCGAGATTGCTGCATCACCCAGTCTGGGTTCTTGCGGTATTCGTTCAGATTACTAATAAAGCTGGCACTGGCACCTTCGGCTTTCTGTATTTCTTCTTCGATTGTCGCTTTGGCAGATTGATGCAAGGCATTGGCCTCACCTCGCGCTTGAGCCATTCTAGAGTTTCTTATGCTTTTCTGCTCCTGAACTCTTTTTCTTTTTTCCGTTCTCGCGATCGTTGCTTGATCAAAATTCTTTTTAATAGAACCGGGAGGCTTCAGCTTTTTAATTTGGATCGCAGTCAACCTGATACCTAAATTCAAGTCCCGTGCCTGCTGTTGAATGGAGTTCTTTAGATAGCTTTGAAATTGAATTCGACCCGTTGTTAACAAGTCGTTAATTGGTTTGCTGGCGATATATTGGATCACCTCAGCGGATGATACTTCAAATAGCAGCGCTTCAGGGTCGAGCGCCTGCGTACGAAAGATGCCAGGCTCCTCTATGGTATATTGAAGTATCAGACTGACCTCCAATAAGTTCTGATCACCCGTTGTCAGTTCCCGCTGAATTGGCGCCGATGTTTCCTCCACCATGTTCAGTTCCATTGAGCGTACCGAAGTCGCCTGTATCTTCTCTACCGTCTCCATGGGCCAAGGTAAATGATAATGCATGCCAGGCAAGACCTGATCGTCGACTATCTTTCCGAATCGCAATAATATTCCACGCTGCTCAGGCCCTACAGAGTAAAAGCCACTTAAGAGATATATCAACGGCAAGAGCCCTAAAAAGATCACCCACAAGACATGCTTATTTGATGCGAGTATATTTCTTAAATCACTTAGCATATGCATCTGACGCTCCGGGGCTCTCCAACAAGCGCTGGACGAGTGGTGACTCACTAGATAGAACCAAGGTCGTATCGTTGCCCATCATGTCTTTGTATAAATCCATGCTTTTTCGAAACTGATAGTATTCGGGGTCTTGGGCATAAGCCTCGGTAAATATTTCGGTTGCTCTGGCTTCCCCGTCACCCAACATGGTTTGCGACTCTCGATGCGCTTTAGCCAAAAGCTCACGTACCTCTCGTTCAGATTCAGCCTTAATTTTTTCAGCCTCTTCAGTACCTTCGGCACGATAGCGAGCAGCAATACGTTTTTGCTCTGCAATCATACGGTCATAGATAGCCTGAACATTTTGCCTAGGGAAACCAAAACGGTTCGGGCGAATAGCAAGCACTTCAATACCGTAATCCTGTAAGGCAACCGGAGCACTATTTGCAGTAATTTCCTCAAATATGCTTCGCAAACTGGATTTGTCAGGCCTTGTAGAGAATATGCCACTCAAGGTCGCATGACCTATTGCAGCACCAATATTAGACGTCACCAGATCGGTCAGCCTCGATTGTGCGACTTCGAGATTACGCAAACTACCCAGAAAAAGCTCAGGCTTTGAAATTCGCCATAAAGCGAAGCTCTGAATCACTAAATTTCGACGATCGCTTGTCACATATTCAGATGCAGGTAGCTTAAGTAACTGCATTCGCTTATCCATAAATACCTTGGTCTGAATAGGCGCAGGCAATTTAACCGTTAGCCCTGCTTGAGTGATGGTGCGAACAGGTTTCCCAAACTGCATAATGACGGCAGCTTCATTTTCTTTCACCACTACCAGACAAGTCGTCAGCAGGTAGCCCATGATTATCAGGACTCCAAGAATCCAGGAAACTCTTTTCACACTCTTAACCTCATGTATTAGAAAGTTAGCGACGATCGTTTTGCGGTAACCATAATCGAAGCTGCTGATTGGAAATCTTTGGGTCTATCACAGTAAGTTGTTTACCCTGAACTTGTTTTGCTAAGTTATTTTGACGGCTCTGATAATGAAGCGCTTCGGTTTGGCTCTGAAATAAACTTTGCAAAGGCAAGTATCGATTGATATCTCCCTCGGCACGCTCTATTTGTTCTGCCTTCGTTGCTTGAGCCCGATTAACTTCTCCTAAGGCTTTTGCATTGGCATTCGCCAAATCTTCCTGGCTTTTGGAGTCAGCACTCAATTTAGCCTTTAGCATCTTTTGATAAGCATTGAATCTTTTCCAGTGCGAATCGACGACACTAGGAGGAGCTTTAATAGATTGGATATGAGAGCGAATGTAACGAAGCTCCAAACCGGAAGCAGATAGGTCTTCACGTATCAGCTTATTTAGTCGACTCTCTAAAGGCTTTCTCGGCCCATTAAGTAAAGTCAGGTACTCGTTCTCTGCCGCAAGCGTAAGCAAAGCAGATTCTGCATAGCCGCCAAGGATATCCTTTTGAACTGCCGGATCGAGCAACAACTGATGGTAAGGTTCCAGCGAGAAGTGCAGCTTTAGATTAATATCGACCAGGTTTTCATCACGGCTTAGGAAGAACTCTCCTTCGCCTTTCACCTGAGGACTTTTTCCATCAATTTTGTTTTGCCACAGACCGCTGGCAACAGAACTTTCTTGCTCTATATTCTTACGGGCACTATCGGTATCAACACTCAAAATATTACGGTCTTGAAGAATGACTAGCCCTCCAAGCGGCCAAGGAGCCTTATAGTATAAACCTGGAGACAAGTGCTCATTATCAAAATGATGCAGGAGGTGGCCATAGGCAACGTGCCCGTGAGGCACTATACGAAAGCCACTCAGTAAATATGCAGTGCCCAGCAATGCAGCAAATATCGCCAGGTTTGCAGGTTTTCTAAGCTGTTTAGAATGATGCTGGAGGTGCTGAACCGACGGCATATCCATCAGTTTATCCATCAACGATACTTGCTTCAGCTCTGCACCGGTAAGCAAACTCTTAATACCCGAAATCAAAAGCTCAAGGCCGGCTATCGTAACCATCACAGCAATAATCACTGCGACAATCTCATCGAGGTAGATACCTATCATTGTACCTATCAATGAAAGCAAGACCGCAATTGAAGAAAATACATCGAGTTGACTATGATAACCATCCGCCACCAGAGCCATGGAGTTAGTTTCTTTACCTACCCAGGTTTTTAAACGAGACATTAACCAAGCAATCGCTATACATAACAATATACCTACGATGCCAACCCATAAATGTTGTAAATCTTCTGCCTCTTGGGATTTTATTTCCTGAATAATTTCTACCGGAACGTAAAGAATCAAGCAGGACATTATGATCGCCAGAATAGATTCCAGCTGATGCGCTTTTTCTTCAGAAATGGATAAGCGCCCTTTCTCGACAGAAACGCGAATACAGATGCCACAAAGTAAGGTAAGCGAGACCAAAATATCAGACAGGGAGTGATAAGCGTCAGCAAGTAGCGCTGTACTGCCTGTTATCCACGATGTTACTAACTTGATGGCCGTTAATATCAAGTCTGCAACAATAGCGATTAACGATGTACGAATTCGTCGATCTGAAAACAAGAGGGTCACCTAGTTCAAAAGAGAAGGTGAGTCTCTCAACTAAATGTGACAATTTTGTGTCAGTTTATTTGGAGTCAGAGTAGAACGGCACTTGCTTAAGCATATTTTCAATCTGAATACATGTTTATCTATAGGGTGCAATTCAGATTAAATAAGAGCCATTCATTTAAGGGCCCTTCTTTTGGTTTTCTCCGTGCAGACCATCGGCCGCTCTGTGTCCTTTGTGGTGGATTCATTTTTGGTGTCTTGATCTTCAAGATTAAGGCCCTTAACCACAGAGGGCACAGAGCGCTTTGCTGCACAGAGGAATAATGTTTTTCTAGGCACCCACTGTAAAAAAGTGAAATTCAGTTTAAGTAAGTGCCATACCGCCCGGAGTAAAAACTGGCGTTCTTACTCTGGGCCTAAATATCTATTTAATACTCATAAACCTCGGTGATGGCATCAGTCATGTGGTAGCCCGCAGTCGCAAATTCAGTCATCGACAACTTCGCCTTCATTACCCCACTTACCCAGACAGGCGTCCAAAATTCACTAGTCATTAAGGGCTCTTTTAAAGTCACATAAACGATCTGATTTTCAGGAGGCGGCGGTACATGAATGCAAGCTCCTACATAGGGTACCAGCAAGAATTCCGACACCGAGTCAGCGGTGAATTTGAGAGGAATAATATAACCCGGAATCTTGAGTTTCTGTTGATCAAGAGATTTCACGACTGGTGCAGGCTCCTGAACCTGAGCAGGTATTGGGTTTAGGTCCCCATCGTAAGCCTGCCCCTCGAATGACTCACCTTCAAAGGCGCCGCTTTCGAAAGACTCTCCTTCGAAAAACTCCTGCTCTTGTGGCACCGGAGGCTCCCAACCTTCGGGCATTAAATCATCCCAGGATATCTCTTTATACGTGTCTTTCCCTATTGCAAAAGCAAGCGGAGAGACAACAAGCAACACAACTAAAAGCACTCTTAGTAGCTTCATTTACTTTCTCCTAAAGTTTGATCGACATGCCGTCAGCTAAAGATTGTTTATAGGCTCGATAGCCCGGTATACAGCCGATTAACAAACTCATACCGACGACCGCTGCCACCAAGGCAAGCTGCTCAGAACCGAAGCTAGTCAGCGATATCGTTAAGCCATAGCCTTGCAATAAGGATTGACTCATCAATACAGCACCGAAAAATACCGCCAACCCTAGCGCACACCCAAGCACTGCAAACAGCAAGGACTCTGAGGCCAGCAGTACAAATATCTGGTTCGGCCGGCAACCTAAAGAACGGAGAATCGCAATTTCGCGCCGACGTTCATTTAAACTGCTAAGAATACCCGTTAATAAGCCAACGAAGCTATTCAATAAAACGAAGACTGCAATAATCAGCAAAGCCTTTTCGGCCACACCAATTAACTGCCACAATTCCCCCAAAGCAAGGCCTGGCAATACAGCTAATAAGGGTTCTTTTTTGTATTTGTTTATCGCTCGCTGGATACGGAAAATTTCCATTTTCGACTTTAAGCCCAGCATAAATGCCGTGATTTGTTTTGGTTGAAGATCCATTTCTAGCGTTTGTTCTGCAGTGACCTTGTTCCGAGATTGTGTACCCGACTGCCAATCAATATGTAATGCTTCAATACCTTCCAAACTAACATGAATCGTTCGATCAACAGGCGTGCCTGTGCGGGCAAGTATGCCAGTTAGTATAAAAGGTTTATCATCATGCCGGGAGAACCCGGTATCGTTAACACCGTGCGCCAAGGTCAGCTGATCACCAATTTTATAGCCTAAGCTTTCCGCAATCTCAGCACCAATCACCGCATCATAAACCCCGTCAAAGTGCTTCCCTTGCTCGAAGTCCAGCCCTCTGTCATCAGCAAAGCGGTAGTGTTTGAAATAATCCTGCGTGGTGCCCATCACTCTATAGCCTTTGTGAGAGTCCCCAAGTGAAATTGGAATAGCCCAGGCAACCGACTTGTGTGAAGAGATTTTTTGATAACTATCCCAGCCGATATTGTTGGTTGCATTGCCAATACGAAAAACGGAATACAATAACAACTGCACCGAACCACTTCTCGCGCCGACTAATAAGTCTGTGCCTGAAATCGTATTGGTAAAACTATGCTTAGCCTCTTTACGCACCGTATCGACACTCAGTAATAGAAAAACGCTGATACAAATACTAAACAAGGTTAAGCCACTGGTAAATTTCCGGTTGAGGATACTTTTCAGCGTTAGCTTCATCAGCAGTGCCCAATTCATAACACGGCCTCCTGCCCTTTATTTGAAGACTGTTCGCAAGCGCGGTTGAGTTCGCCTAACTGAATACTGCGATCAAAAGCGGCTTCCAGGCCAGCATCGTGGCTAACAAACAATATGGTCGCACCACTTTGCTTACACTCTTCTAGTAGTAACTGAATAAAGTGTTCACGTGTATCGGCATCCAATGCAGAGGTCGGCTCATCGGCAATAATGAGTTCCGGCGAGCCAATCAAGGCCCGGGCGGCGGCGACACGCTGCTGTTGGCCAACGCTCAAATCAGATACTTTTCGTGTCAGCATGGAGCGATCATTTAGCTGAAGCTGCGATAACAAGCGATAAGCTTCCTCTTCCAGGCTGCCCGACTTTGCTAATACTCGTTGAGTACGCAACTTAGAAAATTTACATGCCAGTGTGATATTTTCAATTACCGACAAATAAGGAATCAGGTTAAAAAGCTGAAAGATAAAGCCTATATGATCAGCTCTGAAGTGGTCTCGCCGGCTCTGACGCAGCTTGCTAATATCCGTCCCCAAAACCTCGATACAACCCGCATCAGGTAGGTTGATCCCACCTATAAGGCTTAACAAGGTCGTCTTCCCTGTACCACTCTCCCCTTTAATAAAGACACCTTCGCCACTAAGCACTTCAAACTTGGGGATATCGAGAACATCCCGCTGGCCCGAAGGCCAGCGGAAGCGTAAGTTGTCTACTTTCAACAGTACTTGTTTAGCATCCATATTAGAACGTAATACTCGTTTTACGGTGATCAAGCTCCTGTAAGCTCTGACCTGCGCTTGAAATAACCTGTGCTTCAACCTCCTGAAGAGAATTGAAGAGTTCAAACAAGCTAACCTTTACATCTTTCAGTGCCGCGATATTTTTACACTCGAAATGATACTCAGCTTCAAACTCACTATGTGATGCTTCGTGGTGATCATCATGTTCATCGTGATGCTCGTCATCGTGGTCCTCATGATGCTCGTCATCATGCCCCTTATGCGCTCCTGACAATAGCGCAGAAGAAACCGTTACATGCTCCAATTCGCAACCAGCACTCGAGCTCAATTGAAATAAGCGCTTAGCATCTTTAAGAATGCCCTCAGCTGCTTCGACTTTTGCCTTCTGTTCAGCGGTATTAGGCTGGTGTTCAAAACCAACAATATTCATCGCAGGTGACTTAAACACCATCTGCAACTCGTCCTTTTCCTGAACCACCGTCAATGTTGCATGACCATGTTCATGGGCTTCATGCTCTTCTTCAAAGGCAATCGCTACACGACTAGAAAGGGAAATAACTAAACAAACAAATAAACACTGAACCAGGTAGTTCTTCATACATAACTCCACATTAAAACGCTGTGCTGACGCACAATAAAATAATAAGACTTTAGAAATAAAAACTAAGCCTTAAAAGGTGGCGCTCTAGCGAGAAAGCTAAGGTGTGTATGGTTTGATTCATCCTGCTGACCGGGCCGTTTATAGCTAAGGCCTACAGAGACTAAACCGGAAAAGACATCACTCGGTACACAGCCAGTAAGGGAAGAAACAATCAGACAAGCTTCACACAAAGACTCAAATGCATGCTCAGTAGCAAGCTCCTCATGGTCTTGAGAACCACTGGAATGCTGATGATGAACATGATCGTCATGACTTAGCAGGTAAGGTGCAAAGCTGCTCTCCACGTGCTTCGCGGGATTATCCAAACGAAGATGTTCACTTGCATGGAACATGGCAAAGCTCGATGCAAAGAGCATCGTAAGGGCCAGGAAGTAGTGAAATAAAGCACGCAAGGGTTTAGTCATGCCAGCATTCTAAACAAACACTACAACAATTCAACTTTTGATATTTGGGCATGGAGCCCCCTGCCGACCAACGAGGGGCTCCTCAGCAGATAATTCTCCCGTCATAACACCTCTATTGCAATGCTTCATGATAATCATTATCATTTGCATTATTAATA
>NZ_LWFE01000392.1:0-802 GCF_001635675.1 Oleiphilus sp. HI0061
TGTTAGTCGAAGCCGCAACTTCATTTCTAGCGCTCTGCTTGCTCCCTTCAGCTAAGCCATCTGCAGCACTCAGATGTTTTCCTTCAATATCATCTACCCCCTCATCAACCAAATGTCGAGACTGAGCTATTTCCTCCTCAAGCTTTTCATCCATCAAACCCAATGCGCTGATATCTTCTTTAGCGGATGAAAAGCCCGCCTCAATCCCTTTTCGAGCCTGACTTAATAAGTCACCAATTCTCGACTCATCCGCCCCGTTTCTGAGCTCGCTTTCAATTCGGCGTTCGACAAAACCGAGCACAGTATGAGCCACATCTGATGGAGAAGGCACTTTAAACTCAAACTGAGGTTTTTCGATAGTAATATTGAAACTAAAGTTTGTCTCTATCGAGCGGGAGAAAATTCTCCTTCCACTATCGGTACCGGCTTCTAAAAGCTGAGTTTCAACGCTTGTTTGCATACTTGCACTTAGCTTTGCAGAGCCAGTGCTTTCAGCTATCTTACTGGCATCTAGCGAGCGGTGCCGCGACAGCCCACCATCGTTTAGCTTGTCAATGTTATCTAATGCGTTCATACAAAACCCTCTAAAATCCGGTTGACCTCATAGCTATTATCGTCCGCAAAAAGATTTTCTTTAGGCATTCTTTTATAGAAAAGACATCTAAAGCAAGAATCTGTTATATTCCACGCAATTCACCAACTTAATGCGATTACTATGAATAAATTCCCCGAACCAAGCGACCAATACATGCCCGCCACACTCCTTCGGCGACTTCTTGCGTTTTTTTATGACAGTATCTTA
>NZ_LWFE01000393.1:0-777 GCF_001635675.1 Oleiphilus sp. HI0061
CCAATGATCATGGTGCCAGCTCGGTATACTTTTACCTGGGTTACGAGCTGTAAGTTTGCCGCTAAGAGAAGTATTCCACTATCCAGGTATAGAGTAGGTCGACGCTTATATCTGCCAGCTTGATTTGCTGAAATGCATCATCAGGGTCCTTATCTCGGTAAGCGAACTGATACATAAGCTGTTCGGGCTGTTCATCATGCAGAATCAAGATGATTCGTTTACCACTTTTCAGACAATCAATTGTCATGACGTCGGCCGGAATCCCGTTAGCTCGCATATTTTTGCTGACACCGACAACCGGATTAATGTTGGCGTGCTCTTGCTGGATTTTTACGT
Source organism: Oleiphilus sp. HI0061 (assembly GCF_001635675.1). Lineage (NCBI taxonomy): Bacteria > Pseudomonadati > Pseudomonadota > Gammaproteobacteria > Oceanospirillales > Oleiphilaceae > Oleiphilus > Oleiphilus sp. HI0061. Next base: position 337 of record NZ_LWFE01000393.1, read on the forward strand.
GAGTGTCGGTGGCCAGGTCGGAGAGAATGGATAAGGGGGTTGTGCTCACGAAGGCTCCTCGTCATGTTTGCTGTGGCTGGTTTGATGAATCATCTCTGCAGGTCTAAATAGCTGTTCTAATAAATAGCTTTTGAAAGACTCTGGGTATTCGAGAGTGTCGAGAGCTTTCTCCATACATAGCATCCAGGCGTCTCTTTCTTCACTATCTATGGTGAGGTGGCTATGTACTTTAGGGATGCTAATCGATCCAAAGTGTTGCATATACAAACGCGGTCCACCCATCCACCCGGCCAGGAAGTAGGTGAGCTTCTGTCGGGATAGAGTCAAATCTTCAGGGTGCATTTTCCGAATGACTTGTGCTTCGGGTAGGGTATCCATCATTAAATAGAACGTATCAACTAAACGTGTCAGTCCCGGTTCACCGCCTGCGGCAACAAAGGT
>NZ_LWFE01000394.1:0-1414 GCF_001635675.1 Oleiphilus sp. HI0061
AAAGTACGCCCTGAAGATGGTGCGCTTCTTTTGTCTTTACCAGGCCCCTCCTCTTTACCTTCATACCAATCTAACCCCTCAGTCACTAATGCTCGCCCTTTTGGTATTACCTGGGACGGTAGAGACTTATGGGTAGCTGACCAAGAAGAACTCAAGGTTTACCGCATTGACCCAAGCGACGGTAGCGTTGTTGACTTCTTTGACACACCAGGAGCTGACCCTAAAGGATTAAGTTGGAACGGCGAATATCTTTGGCACACAGACCAAACCACCGCTACGATTTACGCTATCGAAACAGGGGTTATCCCGTTTGGCATTACCGGCTGCTTTGAAAAGAACGGTGTAGCAGTCAATGCTGATATATTACTTAGCCAAACAGCTTTATCTGACCAATCAACTAGCACTGATATTGATGACTGCTTCCAGTTCACTGACTTCACCGCTGGCACACCAATCCAACTAAAAGCCAGTGAAGCTGGCGTTGATGAAAAACCTATCATTACTCTTGCCGAAACATCAGCGGGCTCAACTGACGTCACACTTATTGTTGGCGACGAATATTCCGAGCCCGGCTACTCCGCTTATGATACAGAAGACTTGGATTTGACATCTGAGGTCGTTACTAGGCCGAACGTTATCGATACTCCCACTATTATCGATACATCCGTACCAAACCCTACGGGAATACTAGTTGAATATGATGTCGTTGATAGCGCAGGTAACAACGCTGATACGGTATCTAGAATGGTCTACGTTCTAGAAGAGGATATCATCGCTCCCGTTATTACTCTTACTGGCGACGATCCGACATACGTTGAACAACTGACCAGCTATATAGAACCCGGCGCAACAGCAATCGATAATCGTGATGGAGATATCAGCGCAAACATTACTATTTCCGGAACCGTTGATGCAAACACTGCTGGAACTTACACCCTGTCCTACGACGTTTCGGATGCCGTTGGAAACATCGCAACGACTGTCACTCGTAATGTAATCGTCCAAGACACAACTATCCCTAGCATTACACTAAGCGGAGCTTCGAGTATCACTCTGGAAAAAGGCGACACTTATATAGAAGAAGGAGCCACAGCCACCGATAATGTTGATGGTGATATTACGGCTAATATCATTATCTCAGGAAGCGTCACGAACGATACGGTTGGAAGCTATGTCCTAAACTACGACGTGTCAGACTCATCAGGCAATGCAGCAGTAGTCGTTTCTCGCACAATTAATGTTGTCGATACCACTGCACCGATTATTACGCTAATAGGCGCCAGCCCGTATAATCAAGAATTAAACACCCGGTTCACCGACCCTGGCGCTACTGCATCAGATGTTCCAGGCGAAGACTTAAGCAGCTCCATTGTCGTCAGCGGTTCTGTTGATTCAAGCATTGCTGGTACTTACA
>NZ_LWFE01000395.1:0-834 GCF_001635675.1 Oleiphilus sp. HI0061
AGCACGGATAATTAACTTGGAGAACAGTTGATGATTTACGAAGGTAAAGCCATCACGGTTAAAGAGATTGAAGGCGGAATCGCACAGCTAAATTTCGATTTAGAGGGCGAGTCAGTCAATAAGTTTAACCGACTTACTATTGAAGAGCTTGGCGCAGCAGCGGAAAGCTTAAAGAACGCAAACGGCATTAAGGGCTTGATTGTTACAAGTTCAAAAGATTGCTTTATCGTTGGCGCAGATATCACAGAATTTACTGACTTGTTTGCTGGTTCTGAAGAAGAGCTTATCGCAAACAACTTGCAGGCCAACGCTGTATTTAGTGCAATTGAAGATCTTCCGTTTCCATCTGTAACTGCTATCAACGGTATTGCGTTGGGTGGCGGTTTCGAGATGTGTCTGTCTACGGACTATCGTGTTATGTCGCCAACGGCTAAAGTCGGTCTACCTGAAGTTAAGCTGGGTATCTTCCCAGGTTTTGGTGGTACGGTACGTCTACCACGTCTAATCGGTGCAGATAATGCAATCGAATGGATCGCAGGCACGAAAGAATACAAAGCACCTGATGCACTTAAGTTTGGTGCAGTAGATGCGGTTGTTGATGCTGATAAGCTAGAAGCTGCAGCAATCGATCTTGTTAAGCAAGCAGTTGCTGGCAAGCTAGACTATAAAGCTCGTCGTGAAGAGAAGACTTCTAAGCTTAAGCTGAACCCAATGGAAAGCATGATGACTTTCGAAACTGCTAAAGGTTTCGTTGCTGGTCAAGCTGGTCCTAACTATCCTGCACCTGTTGAAGCGATTAAAGCGATGCAGAAGCATTCGGGTATGGCGCGAGAC
>NZ_LWFE01000396.1:0-1153 GCF_001635675.1 Oleiphilus sp. HI0061
AAAACTTCCATTAGTTCGCAATATGTGAACAGTGTAAGGCATATGGCTCTTGTTCGCAATATGTGAACCGGGGCCATTAATATTTTGTGTCTGCGCCCTACTCTTTTGGAAAACTAGAACATTGGCCTTGCGGGTAAACCGTTCATAGGATCCAAGAAAATTTTTCTCGATATCTTACATTACCTAAAAGAGGAAAACCGACATAACGCGAGCATCGCTTTCCATGCCTATTTGCCTGGCTTTTCTTATATTACAAAAGACCCGAAAGCCGACATAACACTTTGCTAAGTTGGCTGATCATTCTTTATTCGATATCCTTGTGTCATCAACACAAGGATTGAATCGACCAGCTTTAACTAAACACTTTTCTGTTTGAATTCTTCTAACTTTTCATAAGCCAGTGGAGGCATATTATTAGCTTCCCCATGCTTACGTCTAGAGTTATAAAACATTTCAATGTAATCAAAAATATCTGCTCGTGCGTGCTCTCTTGTTGAGTAGATTTTCCTCTTTACTCTCTCACGCTTGAGAAGCTGAAAGAAGCTCTCCGCTACTGCGTTATCATGGCAATTTCCTCGCCGACTCATACTCGCTTTAAGGTTGTGAGCGCTTAGAAAGTCATTCCATTCGTAACCCGTAAACTGACTGCCTTGATCAGAGTGTATTAACACCTGGTTCCGCGGCTTTCTTCGCCACACTGCTGCAAGAAGAGCTTGAGTAACAAGCTCGGATTCCATTCTTGAGCTCATAGACCAACCAACTACGGCACGAGAATATAAGTCCAGTACCACAGCAAGATAGAGCCAACCTTCGTGAGTTCTGATATAAGTAATATCAGTCACCAAAGTTTGGTTTGGCATGGCTACAGAAAACTGGCGATCTAATACGTTGCTTGCGACGATTGCGGGTTTGCCGCCATAGTGGCCTCTATGCCTTCTGTAACCTACTTGAGCCCTGATTCCTTCCTGCTTCATCAATCGTGCAACGCGATGTTTGCAGCAGGTTTCACCTAAGTCACGCAGATCGCTCGTTACTTTCCGGTAGCCGTAAACACAACCACTTTCCAACCAAGAATGCTTGATAAGCCCTGTCAGTCGTTCATCTTCAATCTGGCGCTTTGACTTGGGCTGATTCAGCCAAGCATAAAAGCCAC
>NZ_LWFE01000397.1:0-1006 GCF_001635675.1 Oleiphilus sp. HI0061
ATAATTCGCTTCTTGCTTATCAAGCGGGCGATTCTATGCAGCGTATTAACTGGAAAAAATATGCAAGCTCTGAATTGCTAGTGGTTAAAGATAATGACTTAACTGCTTCAGATGCAAGCCGTGTACGTTGGCAAGATTATGAACCCTACGGAAAAGAGCAACGCTTACAGTTTATGTGTGAGAAAATAACTCGGCTGTACAAGGCTAAGCAAGCTTTTGGTCTTGAGTTACCGGTGATAGTGATTGAACCTGATTCAAGTGAGGCGCACTATTATGCCTGCCTTAAACAGCTAGCCTTATATTAATTTGCACGTGATCATATTAGTGGCTTGATAATGCAGAAAGACTTAAGAGAAGGTGATGACAAAGCAGTGATCAGCGGACAGAGCAACGTATTTGCGGTCCGTGCGCAGCCGGTTGGCGCCTTGCTATTAGTTATCATCTTACAGCTGATATCACACAGTGATCATCTTCCCATATGGCTAATCGTTTTTACGTTATTCATCTGTGTCTATCGTTTTATAGCTTATAAGCGAAATAGCCCGCCGGTAAGCACATTTGTCAAAACATGCTTAACGCTTGCTTCTTGCGCGGTGTTTGTCGCGCACTATAAAACCAACTTTTCTGTTGAAATGGCTGGCGCCTTTTTGTTTCTGACAGCTGTGTTGAAGTTTCTAGAGATCAAGGCTGACAAAGAGTTGTTTACAAGTATTTTTACGATGCTGTATTTAAGTTGTGTCTCGTTTCTATTTAGTCAGGGTGTATTTCATACGCTGTTGCAGTTGCTACTGATAGCTGTTTGCTTTTACGTGTTGCTATCCCAGAATATAGGCGCTGAATTTTCTTTAGGGAAGCGTGGTATTTCTACTTTGGGTAAAATGCTTTTCAAACTCATGGCCGTGTCTATACCTCTTGTCATAGTGCTGTTTTTATTCTTTCCTCGTATAGCTCCGTTGTGGCATATGCCTTTCAAAACTCAGCAAGGAAAGACAGGTATTAGCAATGT
>NZ_LWFE01000398.1:0-945 GCF_001635675.1 Oleiphilus sp. HI0061
TCGACGATTCAGAGCTATCATCAAGAAGCGGAACAACTTTTTGATCCTCACGGCGATCAGCAAGATTCTGAGGGACAGTACCTTCTACGCTATCCATCTCGGTACTCATATCGAGTGAAGGTTCAGCTGCATTGTCCCGGATTGCCGCAGCCACCCCGGCACTAATATCAATATTGAAGTGGCTTTCACTATCTCGTTTCAGCACCTGACGCGCCTCATGATAGCGCCCCCACAGTAGCTGCACCTCTTGTTCATCGGAGTGACCGAGTATTCGCTGAAGTTCCAGCTCATTTGACTCATCATCCATCAACGCTGATATAGACTCTCTTAATCTCTCGTCCATTAATCACCTCTCATGGCTTTGATCTCATTATCAATCGCTTCTCTAGCCCTAAATATACGCGACCTAACAGTTCCAACCGGGCATTCCATCACCGCCGCAATTTCGTCATAACTTAAATTATCAAACTCCCTTAGCGTCAAAGCGATGCGCAAATCTTCAGGCAGCTTTTTAATCGTATTCTTGATCACAGCTTCCAACTGGTCTTTACTCAACAACTGTTCAGGTGATGCGGTATCTTTTAAAGCACTGGCATTTGGGTTTAACTCCGCACCCTCAAGCTCACAATCACTTGACGGGGGTCTCCGACCTTTGGATTGAAGGTAGTTTTTAGCGCAGTTTATAGCAATACGATAAACCCAGGTATAAAAGGCACTATCCCCTCTAAACCTGTCTATTGCTCGGTAGGCCTTTATAAAGGCTTCTTGGGTTACATCAGCGACTTCATGGTAATCACTAACATAGCGAGACACGACTGCTGCAACCTTGTTTTGGTACTTTATGACCAGTAAATCAAAGGCTGCTTTATCGCCCCGCTGCACACGGACCACTAACTTCTGATCTATACTCGTGTCAGCGTCAGTTTTTTCAGGCAGTGTGGTATG
>NZ_LWFE01000399.1:0-824 GCF_001635675.1 Oleiphilus sp. HI0061
AGAAGTGCTTTTTACATCGCCTTGGCGTCGGTTGTTCTGATTAGCTTGAATGCCACATTACTTAAACTTGACTTACTTCCTGCTTCTTTGAGTTCTCCAGAAAACTGGATTTGGCTCAAATTGATTTTTACCTTAATCGTTCTGTGTACGGTTGCATTCTGTATCTATGGCTTGATTAGCCTTGAAAAGCGTAAACAAGAAGAATTAAGTCAAGAGATTCGACTAAATAAGAAGATGATGGAGTCTCTAGAAGTTGCTACAAATGAAGCCCAGGCGGCAGCTAGAAGTAAGGAGTTGTTTTTGGCTACGATGAGTCATGAGCTTCGAACACCGCTTAATGGTGTGTTGGGGAATGCTCAGCTTCTAGCAAAAGAGATTAAGGATATTAGCGCTAAAGCTCGTGTCGAGAATATAACTTCTTCTGGTGAACTTTTACTTTCAATTATTAATGATGTATTGGATTTCAGTAAATTTGAGTCGCAGGGCGTTTCTCTGAACCTAGAGGTTTTTGATCTTTCACAGTGCCTGCGTCAACTCTATCGTTTGATAAAACCGCGTGTGCAAGAGGGGGTTCAGTTTTCTATCTCGGGTGCTGATGAACCTATTTTTATCAATACCGACCCTAACCGCCTGTCACAAGTTATTCTTAACCTCCTATCTAATGCGGCAAAGTTCACGGAGCAAGGCCATATTGGGCTAAGTATGAGTATGCTAGGTGATGGGCAGTTGAAAATTCAGGTGAGTGATACTGGAAATGGTATTTCGGAAGAGAACCAAAAACGTTTATTTCAGGATTTTGTTCAGGTGGGTGATGATACGCAAAA
>NZ_LWFE01000400.1:0-1079 GCF_001635675.1 Oleiphilus sp. HI0061
TGATCAACATGGAACGCTCTGTCTGTGCAATACTTTGCACCTCTCGCATCCCTACAGCACATTGCTTTGCAAGTTCCAACCAATGCACCATAAAACGCTGCTGCACCACCAAGTAACGCGATAGTTTGGGCATAAACTCTATGGGGATAACTTGAGCAAGGCCCTGGGCATTCTTACGCAGCATCTCGACGACAGCATGACATATATCACGATCAACCGCCTCTGATTCAGCCTGAATTAAAGGAATTAACTGAGAAGGCCCATAACCTCTCGGACGCAATTTTTTTCGATAGGCTTCATCAAGCATAACAGCAAGACCAACAACCTGAGCATCGAGACTATGCTTATCTCCGATAATGCCTTGCGGCCAGCCTGAACCGTCTTTACGTTCTTTATGCTCTTTGACTGCACGCCCTACCCGCTCGGACAGATTAGGTATATTTTCAAGAAACTCGCCCCCCAAAGACAACTGCTGCACATACATTTGTCGCTTTTCGCTATCGGGAAGCTTGTCAAAAATGGCAGCAATATCAGGGTCAATATTCAAGAAGCCTGCATCATGCATTTGTGTTGCGGTGAAGACAACTTCCATATCTTCATCATTGAGTCCAAGCTCAAGCGCAATGAGTATTGCAAAACCGGTAGCACTTTGAGTTGAATTAAAACGGGGCGATAAGCGATCTGCAAAAACTGTCAGCTTTTGAGATAGCAGTGGATAAGCACTGATTAAACCACACTGTCGAACCAGTTCCTTGGTTAAATCCATGCGATCCAAGCCCTTCAAGACCTTATTCTGTGCCTTACGAATCGAGTCAAACAATTCACTAGGTGATACGGTACTCGCCAAGCTAACTTGCAGTTCTATGGGAAGTTCCAGCTGAAAGCGCGCAATCTTATTGGCAACGTCTTCAGTGAGGTAGGTTCCTTTGGGTACAACTGTTGCCCCACGGTTATTACATATGTCTTGCGTCGTTAAAACCGGGTTATATTTATTAATTTCTACCAAGTGATCAGCATAAGGGTTCCGCTCTGAATACTGGTCCATATTAATAACGCTCCATTCAAGTCGTGCCACCCGC
>NZ_LWFE01000401.1:0-794 GCF_001635675.1 Oleiphilus sp. HI0061
GAAGAATATGAAGATTAATTTGCGTACGGCCAACCGCAAAGGAAGGCATCAAGACAATGCCACCGCGCTTACTGGTTTTATTGATGATTTCTTCAAAGAATGCAAAGGCATCGATATCTTCATGTAGTCGATCACCATAAGTCGACTCTACCACCAAGTAATCTGTTTCACTTAGCTTTTGAGGCGCTTTCATTACCAAGTCATCAGAGCGACCAACGTCTCCACTAAAGGTTATGCTTCTTCCCAAGGCGCTAAGTCGAATAGAGGCGGCACCCAGGATATGCCCAACCGGCTTGAATTCAACCTGAACCCCTTTAAGGATCTCTATTTCCTTATTCATCGAGACAGGTTCAAATAATTCCAGCGATGCGTTCGCATCCTCTTCCGTATAAAGAGGCAACGCAGGAGAGTGCTTAGAGAATCTTTTTCGATTTGCGTAGCGAGCATCTTCTTCCTGAAGGAAACCGGCGTCAGGTAGAAGCACACCACACAGGTCTAAGGTACCACTACTACAATAGATTACACCCTTGAATCCGGCCTTCTTAAGAGCAGGAATATAACCACTATGATCTACATGCCCATGAGTCAGTAAGATAACGTCGAGACTTGAGGCATCGATCGGAAACGGTTGCCAGTTCTTGTCTCGTAGGTTTTTTACCCCTTGAAACATACCGCAGTCAACCAGGACTTTCTTGTCGTTTATAGTCAGAAGGTATTTGGAACCTGTAACTGTACCAGCACCACCGATAAATTTTATTTTTAACATGCTCTTATCCTTAGACTCGTTATTCCAA
>NZ_LWFE01000402.1:0-14660 GCF_001635675.1 Oleiphilus sp. HI0061
AAGCACGGTTAAAGCCTTAATGAAGAAACGATAAATTAACCTATTCCTATAAAAGAAATAGGCGCGCAGGCATAAGAGTTTATCTAAGGGAAAGGGCTTACAACAGTAGTAAGCTAATTTTTTTGTACTTACTTAAGAAAGAAGCTCAATAATACTCGAGAAGTCTTTTAATCCATCGCCTGAAGCTTGTTTTTTTTGATACATTTCATAGGCTGCATTACCGAGTGGCGTGTTACTTCCAGTACTTTGTGCGTTTAAGGCCGCCAAACCAAGATCTTTTGTCATTAGGTCGACCATAAAACCAGGCTGATAGTTATTCGATGCAGGGCTGGTCTCCATGACGCCAGGATAAGGGTTATACTTTTCTAAACTCCAGTTCTTTCCTGAGCTTGCGAGCATTATTTCAGAAAGTACTTTAGCATCCAAACCGTTATTTTCACCTAATTTCAATGCTTCACTTGTGCCAATCATATGAATAGCAAGGAGCATGTTATTACACATTTTAGCGACTTGCCCGGCTCCGTCAGTCCCTGCCAAAAATATATTGCTCCCCATGGCGCTAAGAACAGGTTTTGCTTTATCAAAATTGGTTTCTGAACCTCCACACATAAATGTCAGTGTTCCTGCGGCGGCGGCTGCGACGCCACCTGAAACAGGAGCATCAAGCATTGAAATACCTTTATCTTTTGCTGCGTTATGTACGCTAATAGCAGACTCCGCTTCGATCGTTGAGCAATCAATCACTAAGGTTTCTTTATCAATGATTGATAATAGTTTTTCGCCTTCAAGATAAAGCCCTAACACATGCCTACCTGCAGGCAGCATGGATATAAGGATAGTAGCGTCTTTGCACGCTTGTGATGCCGAGCTTGCGACATGCGCACCGAGTTGCTTCATCTCTTCTAGTGGAGTCTTGGCTAAATCATATACCCGCAGGTTGTAACCCGCTTTTACAAGATTTTTTGCCATGGGACGTCCCATGTTCCCTAGACCTATAAACGCGATCGTTGTCATTATTATTTTCCCAATCTTGGAAGGGGCAGAATAGCCCCCTTTGTTATTTATAAGAAGCTTTGCTTAAGCCAGTAGCCCATCTAAAGGGTTTTTATCCCAAGGCCTACTAAATAAAGACTCAATAACGGAACTTGGGATATGGGTATAGTGCGCGTATTCCCACTTAGGTGTTTTGTCTTTATCTATTAATAGCGCACGAACGCCCTCCGCAAAATCGGGATGACGGATCATGTTGGTCGCTAAAACCAGCTCGCTTGTAAAAGCGTTTTGTAAATCAGTATAACGATGGCGTTTTAACTGCTCATAAATCGCAACAAGAGATAACGGGGAGCCAGCAAGTAAAGTTTGCTTAGATTTGTTGAGAAAAGTGTTACTTTCATCAAAAGCTACGATTGCATCCGTAATTGAACATAAAGAGTTATGCTGGCACGCCTGCTCAAGCACTTGTAGGTTTAGCTTTATTTGCGAACTTTGAAGTTGTTTGCTTGTAAGCTCTAGTGCCTTTATAGCTTCTGTTACCAAGAGGTGGTTGTTATCATTTTCTTCTGAAAATTCAAGCTTGGATATTGCATGAATCAGCTTTTCGACATCATTTAACTCAATGGCAAAATCAGCTAAGCGGCAAAATAGTGTATCGGCTGCATTAATAGCTACGCCCGTTAACGCCAGAAAATATCCTAGATTATAGGGAACCTGATTAAGAAATTGTGTTCCACCTACATCAGGGAACAGACCAATAGTTATCTCGGGCATAGCCAGTTTAGTGGTGTCGGTGATAACTCGATGACTGGCGCCAGCGAGTAAACCTAAACCACCACCCATGACAAAGCCATGCCCAATACAAATGATCGGTTTGTAATAAGTATGAATAAGATAATTGAGTTGATATTCCTCAAAAAAGAACTGTTCTGCATCGATACAAGCACCGTCTTGTTGTGCTATCGCAGAGCGATAAAGTGCTTGGACATCGCCGCCAGCGCAAAAGGCTTTGCTGCCTTGCCCCTTTAAAATTACAGCTTGAATATCATCGTTACTTGCCCAATCTTTTAGTGACTGCGTGAGTAAACGGACCATTTGAAGCGATAGGGCGTTTAGCGTCTTTTCGGAGTTGAGTGTTAAAACTCCCACACTGCCATTTTTAGCAGCAAGTACTTCGACTAGCACTTCTTCGGACGCTGTTGTTTCGACAGTCTCAGTTGCTTGTGATGATTTATTCATTTACTTTTTCCACTCTGGAGAGCGTTTCTCGAGAAACGAATTAGTGCCTTCAAGTTGGTTGTCACCACCAATTAGATTAATGAATTCGGTGCGCTCATGCTGAAGTGAAAGCGATATGGCGTTTTCTCGAGCTGTACTTAAAAGCTTTTTACAGGCAAACAAAGCATCGGGGCTTTGCTTACTTGCAGACTGTGCATAGTTCATGGCGCTTGATAAGGCCTCGCCTTTCGGTACACTTTCTAGTGCTAATCCGGTTTGAACGGCTGTTTCGGCATCCATTCTCTGCCCGAGCAAGATCATTTTACTTGCCCACGCTTCGCCAATTAACCAACTCAACCGCTGTGTGCCACCAGCGCATGGTAAAAGACCAACACCTGCTTCAGGCAGTGCAACCTGAGCCTGTTCTTCGACGATACGGATATCACAGGCAAGTGCACACTCAAGACCTCCACCCATCGCGTAACCATTGATAGCCGCGATGGATACACCCTTAAAACTTGCAAGGGCTTCAAATGCTTCGCCAAAACGGTGTGCAACATCTTTTGAAAGTATCTTGTCGCCGCTACTAAACTGCTTAAGGTCTGCACCAGCAGAGAAAAACTTTTCGCCTTGCCCGTGTATGACTAAGGCACTTATTCCGCTCATTGCATTGAGTTTTACGATGACGCTTGAAAGCGCGCCAAGGCTTTCCAAGTCCCAGGTATTTGCAGGTGGATTGTTGATAGTAATTTTAGCAATATGACCATCGACAGTAACAATAATTTTGTCACTAGGGGAAATAGTCTGATTTTCTTGTGTCATAGCGGGTGTTCTTTCCTTTTTCAGAAGATTGGAATGCGCGAAGCTTGCCTACTAGCTTATCCGAGAAGCTGGAAGTTTTCATCAGATAACAAGGCTCTAGCAATGATTAAGCGCATTACTTCGTTAGTACCTTCGAGAATACGATGCACGCGCGTATCTCTAAAGTAACGTTCGATAGGGTATTCCTTGATATAGCCGTAACCACCGTGCAATTGTAGGGCTTCATCGCAAATCTTAAAACCGAGATCAGTCGCTAGGCGTTTAGCCATCGCGCAATGAACCGATTTATCGGCTGCACCTTGGTCGAGTTTAAATGCGGCTAGGCGGATCATCTGGCGAGAGGCTACAAGCTCTGTCAGCATATCAGACAGTTTGAACTGGGTGGCTTGAAAATCGGCAATCGTCTGATTGAATTGCTTGCGCTCCTTAACATAGCTAATACTCTGTCGCAGGCTCGCGCGCGCAGTACCGACTGAGCAGGCAGCAATATTGATTCGGCCGCCATCTAGGCCTTCCATCGCCAACTTGAAACCGTCACCTTCATGTGCCAAAAGGTTTTCTTTGGGTACGCGTACATTCTCAAAATGAATCAAGCGGGTCGGTTGATTGCTCCATCCGAGCTTTTCTTCTTTCTTACCAAAACTGATACCTTCACTTGTAGCGGGTATGGCAAGGCAAGTAATACCTTTTGGGCCTGCCTCGCCAGTTCTAAGCATTGTGACTAAAAGGTCAGTATCGCCAGCGCCGGATATGAAGGCTTTACAACCATTAACGATATAGTGATCGCCTTCGAGTTTTCCACTGGTCGTTAGTGAGGCAGCGTCAGACCCGGCTCCCGGTTCAGTCAGACAATAACTGACGAGTTTACGCCCTGATGCTAGCGCTTCTGACCACTGATCTACCAGAGACTTACGCCCATAGCGAGCGAGCATATTAAACGCCATATTATGGATGCTAATAAACGCAGCGGTAGAGGTGCAGCCGGACGCTAGTTCTTCCATAATAATGGAGCTGTCTAATCGCGACAGACCAATACCTTTATCAGCCTCTGGCACGTACATGGCCATAAACCCAAGTTTACCTGCTTCGACAAAGGCTTGCTTCGGGAACTCGCAGGCTGCGTCCCATATACTAGCCTGAGGTGCAAGTTCTGTCTCTGCGAAACGTTTTGCTGTTTCCTGGAAAGCGAGCTGATCTTCGTTTAAGTCGTAATTCATAAAATATAATACTTTAGGTGGCCTTATAAATTAATCTGTCTACTTTAAGCTAATCGACATGTTGGGTGCTTGCGCAGGAGATGATTTCCAGCTTGCTGTAATTGTTTTTGTCTCAGTATAAAAGCGGACTGCCTGCTTTCCGTAAGCATGTAAATCCCCCATAAACGAGCCTTTCCAACCAGTAAATGAAAAGAAAGGTAGCGGAACGGGAATGGGCAGGTTAATACCAACTTGACCAACTTCTATTTCGTGCTGATATTTTCGTGCACTAACGCCAGATTGGGTAAATATTGAGGTACCGTTGCCGTAGGGGTTACTGTTAACCAAATTGATTGCATCTTCAAGCGTTTCAACGTTCATGCATGACACAACTGGCCCGAAAATTTCTTCCTGGTATATGTCCATCTCAGTCGAAACGCCGGTGAAGAGTGTAGGGCCTAACCAGTTGCCATTAGGGTAACCTTCTACAACAATGTTTCGACCATCTATCAAGCAGTTAGCACCTTGATCTATTCCTTTTTGAATCAAGCCTGAAACACGCTCTACAGCCTGAGGACTAATCAAAGGCCCATAAGCTGAATCAGGTGAGTCCCAAGTGCCGGGCTTAACCGCTTTTAGGCGTTCAGCGAGCTCATCTGCCCAGACGATTGTTTCGCCAACAAAAACAATCACGCTAATTGCCATGCAGCGTTGTCCGGCAGCGCCAACCGTAGCGCCGACTAATGCGTTCATGACGGTGTCTTTGTCGGCATCAGGTAGTACGACCATGTGATTTTTCGCACCGGCAAAGCATTGAGCACGCTTCATCTCGCGAGTGGTTGTTAGATACACATCTTTGGCAACAGGTACTGAACCAACAAATGAGGTCGCCAGAATATCAGGATGTTTAATAAGTTGGTGAACCTGGTCTTTGCCACCATGAATCATTTGCACCAGACCTTTGGGTGCCCCGGCTTCCTGGAATAGCTCTAATAAACGAACAGTCGCTAAGGGAACTTGCTCAGAGGGCTTAAGGATCATGGCGTTTCCACAGGCTGTTGCCATAGGGAACATCCAAAGCGGAATCATTGCCGGAAAGTTAAACGGGGTAATACCGAGCGTCACACCAAGCGGCTGGGTCAGGCTATAGGTATCTACGCCCTTAGCAACATTTTCGACAGTCTCACCCATTAACAGGGAAGGAATGTTGCAAGCATGCTCGACAACTTCAATACCGCGCCATACATCACCCATAGCATCTTCAATATTTTTACCCGTGTCTTTAGCAAGAATCTCGGCAATCTCACGCTGATGTTCCTTTAACAAATACTGGTAACGTAGCATCAAGCGAGCGCGCTCACTGACAGGGGTTTCTTTCCACTCTAAGAATGCGGCTTTGGCGCCTTCAACGGCGCGATCAATTTCGCCTTTCGTGGCGAATGAGACCTCTGCAAGTACCTCTTGTGTCGCGGGGTTAAGAACGTTTTGTTTTTGCACGCTTTCACTGTGAACAAATTCGCCATTGATTAAGAGTGGAACTTGATGAGGCATGATTGGAGTCCTTATTATTCTTTATGCAGTATTTAGAATGCTAATGAAGGTCGTAGACGAGTAAAACTTATATTTCTAATGTTTTATATTTGATAGCCACTCTACTAACAATTATGCATAGAGTCATTGACTAAATTGCGATCGATATGGATTATATTGCTTTTTGACTGAGTGTTATATATGAGCGAACCCTCTAACTGGCCTCTGTCGGATAGGCAGGCAACGCGAATTCGTGTGCCAAAGCATATTCTGCAACAGCTCGCGCTTCATCCAATAGCTCGCCAAATCTTTGCTTCGTCGATTGGTTATTACCCCAGCGCAGCAAAGCATGAGATGGAGAGAATTGCGCATGACGACTATATTCTTATTTATTGTGCTGAAGGGCAGGGTTATCTAAGTACGAGTCACTACAAGGGGGAGATTCACCAAGGGGACCTGTTTATTTTACCGCCTGAAACAGCCCACCAATACCGCTCTGACCCTGAAACACCCTGGACAGTTTTCTGGTTTCATTTTCGTGGTGACCTTGCTGATAGTTATTACCGCTATTTATTTAAGGCATCTGATACCTCAGTTGTTAAAGCTCATGACGTTCAGACATTAGCTCGCTTTCGGGAGCTCATTGGTATTGCTCGCTCGAGTTTTACCCTGGATTCTTATATCTACGTTAGTAGCCTCTTGAGCCATCTTTTGATTTCAACAGCACATACAGTGATGGAAGATGCAAAAAAGTATGGTGGTATAAGTGTCGAAAAGACACAGGATTTTATGCAACAAAATATTGGCAAGTCACTAAGTCTTGCTGATCTTGCAGATGTTAGCTGTGTTTCTAAATACCACTTCTCCAGGCGCTATCATGAGTTGACTGGTATTTCACCGCTAAAACACTTTTCGAACATGAAGATCGAGCAGGCATGTTCTTTACTTGAGCAAACAAACATAAGTATTTCTGATATTGCTTACCAACTCGGGTATGATGATGCGCTTTATTTTTCGCGCGTCTTTAAGAAACTTATGAAGGTTTCGCCTAGAAACTACCGTAAGGAATTGCGCAAGCGGCTGGACGCGCCTTTGTAAAACGAAATATTTTTATTCTCTCCTTATTAATCGCCTAAAAAATAGTTATTTATTTAACCAATGCTTACAGACAGTCAAAAACAACTCATACAGTCCACTTATCGCAAGTTTACTTCTAGGGAAGGATTCCGCCCGCGATATGGGCAAAGAGTAATGATTGCCGAGATAGCAAAATATTTAGGCAGCATTAAAGAAGATGATCAGGGTGCACGAAAGTCCGACCCAGCAGTATGTGTTGTCGAGGCAGGCACCGGCACTGGAAAAACGCTTGCTTACAGCATTTCAGTGCTCCCTCTTGCTTTAGCGCAAGGTAGAAAAGTTATCGTTTCTACCGCTACAACCGCTTTGCAAGATCAGGTCATGAGCAAGGACCTACCTGAGCTAGCGAAATACTCCGGCCTTGATTTCAACTATGCCCTGGCAAAAGGTCGGGGTCGTTACCTTTGTCTGAGCAAGCTGGATCAACAGCTTGATAATGTCAATAGCGATACTACTGCGTTACCGCTATTTCTAACCCAGGAAGATAGCGTTTCTACCGATAAATCTGAGCTAGAGGTGTATCTATCTAAATACGCTTCAGGAGCTTGGGATGGCGACAAAGATACCTGGGAAAGCGTGATCGAACCTGAAGTTTGGCGCAGTCTATCGACTGATAATCAGCAGTGCAGCAAGCGCCGTTGCAGCTATTTTAATTCTTGCCCTTATTATGAAAGCAGAAAGACCTGGGACAATGCTGACATTGTCGTGGTTAATCATGATCTTTTGTTATCAGATCTGGCTTTGGGTGGTGGCGTTATATTGCCAGCACCCGAGCAGTCTATTTTGGTACTGGATGAAGGGCACCATTTGGCAGATAAGGCACTCAATCATTTTACGGTTCAAGGCGGTCTTAAAAGTACCGATAACTGGCTCAAGGTGCTTAGCAAAGCAATGGTGGAGCTTTCACCTTATTTATCGCAGGGTAATTTTCTTCACAAAAATATTGAGGATATTTCCTTGGTATCTACTCAGCTACATGACTGGATTACACGTACTTATGATTACCTTGCTCAGGAAATTCAATGGGATGAAGAAGACAATAATAGTGTCAAACGATTTCGCTTCCCACAGGGAGTTATACCCGAAGCGCTTTTAGATGCAGCGCAAGAACTAAAAGTTTTGTTTGCGAGTTTATGTCGTTTGCTTGACGATATTCGAAACGAAATGAACAAAGTTGTTGATGAAAAATCAGATTGCGGTTTATCTCGAGAAGAAGGGGAGCAATGGTTTCCTGTTATTGGTGCATTGTGTGACAGAGCCGAAGGTTTGCACGCGCTTTGGATGTTCTACGGAAAAGTTGAAAAAGAAGGTGCGCCGCCGAATGCGCGTTGGTTAATGCTGCGTGAATATGAAAACGCTGCCGATATTAGCTTGCATGGTAGCCCATTAAGCGCGGGTGGCTTGCTTCACGAAGCGTTGTGGAAAAAGTCTTACGCAGCAATATTAACCTCCGCAACATTAACAGCGCTTGGCAAGTTTGACCGACTTGCTCACAAAGCAGGTTTACCCGCTGATAGTGTTTATCATCGAGTGCAAAGCCCGTTTGACTTTAATCAAGTTGCCAAGCTGGTAATTCCTCCAATGACATCGTCAGCTTCAGACCCTGAACAGCACACTCAGGAAATATCCTCAAATCTGGCAAACTGGATTGGTGATGATCAAGCTGTATTAGTTTTATTCAGCTCTAGAAAGCAAATGAATGACGTGCTTTATCAAATAGACCCGGTCTTACGCAAAGATATTATGACCCAAGACGAATACTCAAAGCAGGAGCTGGTAAACAAACATAAAGCGCTTATAGATTCTTCAAAGCGAAGTATTTTGTTTGGCTTGGCTTCCCTCGCTGAAGGGATTGATTTGCCAGGCAATTACCTTACGCATGTTGTTATTGCCAAAATACCGTTTTCTGTGCCTAACGACCCTTTAGAGCAAAGCATTAGTGAGTGGCTCGAGGCGCAAGGTCGAAACCCGTTTATGGAAGTGACCGTGCCAGATGCCAGCCTTAAGTTGATTCAAGCTTGTGGTCGTTTGATTCGGACGGAGAAAGACACCGGCCAGGTGACGATTCTTGATAATCGGCTGCTCACCCGTCGTTACGGTAATCTCTTGATCAATTCATTGCCGCCATACCGTCGACAGTTTGGCTAAGCAAACCTGCTGAATCTATAAAATTTAGGCAAAAAAAAGCGGCGGATGATGCCGAACTATCATCTCGCCGCGTTCACAAGTCGGGCCTTGTAGGGAAGCCCTGATCGGAAAACTAATACCTGAAAGACGCAAACATCGCTAAGTAAAAGGCCTGAAGTTTTTACTTAGTACTGCTTGTTTCGATGAGTTTATAATAGGGCTTAGTCAGGCTTAATTAGATCGTCCATAAGGCTTACGCCTAGGCTTAAGTGATATAAAGTGTGATGCGCATCACACTTTATGATCTCGTATATTAGATCAGACCAATGCTTCGTGCTTTTGATAAAGCCTCTGTACGACTCTTTGCTTCTATCTTTCCATATAGGTTGCGAATATGTGCTTTGACGGTGGCCGGTGCGAGGCTTAGCTTCTGAGCGATCTCTTTGTTTGCTAAGCCCTGATCAATCAGGCCGAGCACTTCAAGTTCGCGCGAGCTAAGAGGTTCTAGCAATTGCTTATTGCTCTCCAATGCTGCTGCGCCAGGCAGTTCATCTTGTTGAACAGGCTTGGTCTCATTGCTTAATCCTAATGTTGCGCTCAATTTCTGCAAATAGCTGTCAGGTATGCTGGGATCAGCACCCAGTGCTAGAACCGGAAGAAGCTCAACAGCCTCATTGGTGTAAACAGAGATGAAGCCGTCCTGTGATGCGAGATGTAATGATTCTTTAATTGCTTCTTCGGCTTCTTTTGAGTTGTGGAGGCTATGGTAGATTGAGGCAGAAAGGTTCAATACTTGAATCAGGTTGTATACATGGTGCTTAGAACGAGTCTGTTCAGCAAGACGGTTAATTACTTCCAATGCAAGTTTATAATTACTTTGCGCCGCAAAAATCCGTGCTTTTGTTAGGTTAATATCCTCATAGTTTAAGGGGACAGCATTAATGCTTTCTTCGTTTAGTTCATTTATCACAAATTGAGCTTTCTCTATCATCCCCATTGATAAAAGGCAGCGAGCCTTTAGTGCGATGATACTTGGTGGAGTGAAAACGATGGAGTCTCGTTTGTGCTGATAGGTATGCCAAGCATCATCCAAGCATTCGATAGCATCGACATATTTGCCCTGTGCAAAATAAAGCATTGCTTGGGTGTACTGAATGATTATGTGCTGGCCTGGCTCTGTCCCAATTTCCAAATGTCGTAGCAAGGGGTTGATGTACGACTGAGCGATAGTAAATTCGGCTTTCTCTGTATATATCAATGCCAAGGCACTATTTTGCCAACAAGAAATTATTCTAGGTTGAGAGCTGTCGTGATAGCTATCGATCCATTGTTGGTTAATAATCCCGGTTTCTAACGCTTTTTCAAGATTACCTTGGTAAAAATAGATCCATCCAAGCAGGCCGCTGCTTGATAGCACCGTGGTATATTTCTTCTCTCGCTTGCCATGCTCAATTGCTTC
Source organism: Oleiphilus sp. HI0061 (assembly GCF_001635675.1). Taxonomy (NCBI): domain Bacteria; kingdom Pseudomonadati; phylum Pseudomonadota; class Gammaproteobacteria; order Oceanospirillales; family Oleiphilaceae; genus Oleiphilus; species Oleiphilus sp. HI0061. The sequence continues at coordinate 10,483 of NZ_LWFE01000402.1, forward strand.
GCTCAAAGCAGCTTCCGCAGACTCCAGGTCACCGACAGCGAAGCTATCAAGACCAATTCCGTAATAGGTGACGGATTTAAGGGGCATCTTGGTTGTATCGAGCTCTTTCAGAACATCTTTAGTTAATTGTCCTGCGCTCTTTAGGTCTGACTGGCTGCGAGCCAGATAGGCCCGAATAAGCGAGATCTCACTATGTAAGTCAATTAATTCACTTGCGCTAGTTTCAATGCAAAGCAAGCGTTGCTTATCAATAAGGAGTTCCAGCTCTTCTAGCAAAGGGGCAATCACTTCAATTTTGTTACTGAAGAACAATGCCCAGATCTTAAGCATAATCGCGCGGGGAGACTGGCTAAATAGCTTTTCGGGTACTTTTCGAAGCCACTCTAAAACGAGTAAGTGATGCCCTTCATGTATTAGGTTGTTACCATTTTTTTCAAGCAATTGTATTAAAAGATCCCAATCTTGAAGTTGAACAACTTGCTCTATCGCTTCATGGGCTTGTTCATGCGTGACAAGCCACTCAATAGCGCTTTTCTGCAATGTTTCTAGAAGTGTTGGTTGCTCTACTTTAATTTTTCGAAGGAGCGACTCTCTAAACATCTCATGATAACGGTACCAGCTATGTTCATTATCTAAGGGGGTAATGAAGAGGTTTGCTCTATAAAGGTGGTCAAGTATCTTCGCAGAACCCTGGATATTAAGCATCGAGTCGCAAAGCTGCGCGTTTAAGCGGAGTAAACATGAAGACCTCAATAAGAAGTCTGAAACATTTTGCGGCTGTTGAGAGAGAATTTCACTCACAATATATTCGCTCAGATGCCTATCATCTGAAAGAAGCCTATCTACAGATATGAGCGACTGGTCAGCCTTGGGAGTGGAGACGGCGGATAGCGCTGCAAGTTGTAATGCGGCTATCCAGCCCTCACTGGATGCAAACAAGGAGTCTACTTGCGCATCACTTAACGATAGATTCATATAATCAAGAAGAAAAGCTTTAGATTCTTCAATAGAGAAGGCCAAGTCTGATGATTGTATTTGGTCTACCCAGTTTTTTACACTCCAACGAGAGATCGGAAGCGAAGGTTCGAACCTGCATGTGATGATAATTTGAACAGAAGGTGGCAGAAAATCGACAAAGTAGGCGAACTGGTTCAGGCATTCCTTACTATCAATGTTATGAAAGTCATCTAAGACAATATCAAGGTGCTCATTATGGCTAGCCCATTCATTCAACTCATTAATTATCGAAGTGACAGCGCCCTCAATGTGAGCTGAATCGTCCCGAAGCAGTGTCTGTGCTTCTTCTCCGAATTCAGAAATAGAGCTTTGAAGCGCTCCAAGAAAATAACGCCAAAATCTCAGTGCCTGATTGTCGTTCTGATCAAGTGATAGCCAGCAGTGTTTTGATTTACTGTGATGTAGCCACTGCGAAACAAGGGTTGTCTTACCATAGCCTGCAGGTGCAGAAACCAACACCAGCTTTCTGCCACTCCGAAGCTCAAGCCGCTCTAGTAGGTGCTTTCTTAAAATACTGCTTGGGTTATATGGCGGTGATAAGAACTTTGTTTTAAGTAGATTAAATGTTGGCGACATAGCTTCAACTGTATTTGTGTTGTGCGTTATTGGCTAAAAGATCGCGTATTTTACCCCAATAATCAATAGGATGCTGGCTAATATTGGCTGCAATATTTCACTTGGTAGTTTTTTGCTCAATTTTGAACCAAAGTGAATGGCAGGAATAGACCCAACTAGCAGGGAGATTAAAAGAACGAAATCCACATTACCAAGCTGCATATGTCCCAACCCGGCTATGAGCGTAAGCGGTACCGCGTGGGCAATATCAGTTCCGATGATAGTAACGGGGTTTAAGCGTGGATAAAGCATCATCAAAACTGCTGCACCAAATGCGCCAGCCCCAACAGACGTTAGGGTTACACAAATACCGAGAATAAACCCTGCAAATACAGTTAATAAGCCTTGGTATTTTTTAAGCTTATGACGCTCATTACTGCTTAGATTAAATGAACGGGTAAGGCGAGGTTTTATAAGAATTACCAGGGCGGTCATTATTAACATACAGCCAAGCACAGTTAATAAGATGTGTTGATAGCTGGACGGATCACCAAAGTGGTTCTTCAGCATGTAGACTGTAACAAGTGAAGCCGGGATACTGCCTAAGCCTAATCTAAATACTATCTGCCAGTTAACAGTAGACTGTTTCGCATGCGAAATTACACCGCTCGCCTTTGTTGCGGCGGCATAAATTAGATCCGTTCCAATGGCGATATGAGTCGGGAAACCGAAGAGTATAAGAAGCGGCGTCATTAAGGACCCGCCACCGACACCCGTCACCCCAACCGCAAAACCAACACCGGCTCCGGCAAGCACGTACGTAATAAAATCACCTAAAGCAAGAAATTCCATGATTATGGTCTAATATAGATAGGGAAATACAAGGCTTAGTTAATCAAATGGCCGTTTTTGAGGCCTTGCTGTTGATAACACTTCGAGCCAAATTGAACTTAGACAGCACATTAAACAAAGCTGTGCGCACCAATTTGATGCTATTTCTCATACTATAGCTAAGTTTTTTTATTTCCAATAAGAATATTTAGCTATAGCTTTATATCATTTTGGTGTAACCCGATCCTGTCTGGAGATAATAATGAAATTACAACAACTCCGTTATATATGGGAAGTCGCTCATCACGACTTAAATGTTTCTGCAACTGCACAAAGCTTATACACCTCTCAGCCCGGTATAAGTAAGCAGATTCGTTTGCTAGAAGACGAGCTGGGGGTAGAGATTTTCTCTCGTAGTGGTAAGCACCTAACACGGATAACACCCGCAGGCGAAGCGATACTGAAAGTTGTTGGCGATGTGCTTGGAGAAGTCGAAAGTATTAAAAAAATTGCTCAGGAGTTTAATAATGAGCACAAAGGTGACTTGTCGATTGCTACTACACATACACAGGCGCGCTATGTCCTGCCGACGGTAATTAGTCGATTTATGAATAGCTTTCCCGATGTTTCATTGCATATGCACCAGGGAACACCTGCTCAAATTTCCGAACTTGCCTCAGATGGCACCGTGGATTTCGCAATTGCGACTGAGGCGCTCGAGCATCATCCAGACTTAATCATGATGCCTTGCTATTCTTGGAATAGAATCGTTATCGTGCCTAACAATCACCCGCTTGCTTCAGATAGTGATATAACATTAGCCAAGCTAGCTGAATTCCCGATTGTCACCTATGTGAAAGGGTTTACCGGGAGGTCCAAGCTTGATGCTGCCTTTTCAGAGGCTGGATTATCTCCAAATATTGTCTTTACTGCGTCCGATGCCGATGTCATAAAAACTTATGTGAAACTCGGTTTGGGTATCGGGATCGTAGCATCCATGGCTTACGACACTCAAAAAGATGTCGGCTTGACTGCGATTGATACCGACCGACTGTTTGAGGCAAGTGTTACCAATATCGGATTCAGGAAGGGGACCTTTATGCGCGGCTTTATGTATGAGTTCCTACAACAGTTTGCACCTCATCTTACTCAGAAGGTTGTCGAGGAAGCATGCTACCGCCATATGCATCGTCAGGACGTTCAAGAAATGTTTGAAAATGTTAAGCTCCCGCGCTACTAAGAAGCATGGCTTAACATGAAGGCGCCTTAGTTGTACTCGAGTGCTGTAGGGTTGAGGGCTAGCAAGAAACTTTCAAGGTTGTCAGCCAACTCTTTATAATCTTTTCGACCTGGGCGCTCTAAAATGACTTTCCCGCTATGATTTTCAATACTTACAACTTCATTGCTGTCGGTGCAGCCGATAAATAGCGTTAAGCTCTGTTTGTTCTTAAGCTTCGCGAAACAGTGTCCGAGTATATTTTCTTTTAGACGCTCCTGATCTTCTTCGTTCCACGTTTGTATTAACGCAAAATCAACTAAAGGGTGCTCTACACGCATTCCGTTCGCCCAGTAGCTTTCGAAGAAGGCGTGGAAATCGGGATGGAATTTGGTCTCGAGCGCATCTTCAAGGCTTGCAAAGATATTCCCTGATCTCTTTTCCTTATGGCGCCAGTAATGACAGTCTTTGACGATACTAACTGCGCAAGGCGAGGGCCAGATCGGGTCGCATTGAAAAGAGGGTAAGCCGAGTTCATTAGCATTATGAAAAAGATTTT
>NZ_LWFE01000403.1:0-949 GCF_001635675.1 Oleiphilus sp. HI0061
TGATTTGTGAGATTGATGCTGTCACGACAGGGTAGGTCATTTTGAAAAACTTGCTAGATCAATGGAAGGACGCTGAAGCCTGGCTTTTAGCCTCACCAAAGCCCTCAATGAATCCCCTTATGTCTTTGCTTCGGGACGCCCTTCGAATTCTTTATGTTGTGATCCGTGATATCGCTACCGGGCAAATAACGCTTCACGCAATGAGTCTTGTTTATACGACGATTCTTTCGATTGTCCCTATGCTGGCCTTGAGCTTTTCAGTTTTGAAAGCTTTCAATGTACAAGACCGTTTTACCCCGATGCTCTATAGCTTCCTTGAACCGATGGGGGCTAAAGGCATCGAAATACATAATAGTGTTTTGTCCTTCGTCGATAATATGAAGGTTGGTGTACTGGGCTTTCTTGGTTTTATTATATTGTTCTATACGGTTATCTCCCTAATCCAGAAGATAGAAAAGGCATTTAATACGATTTGGTTCGCACCGGAATTGCGTTCCTTGGGGCAGCGTTTCAGTAACTACCTGATCGTTGTGCTGGTTGGTCCAGTCTTGGTGGTTGCTGCTATTAGTCTAACCGCGTCAACAATGAATTCCAGCCTGGTTCAAAGTATCGCTTCAATTGAACCCTTTGGCACGGTGATCTTAATGATGACCAAACTGATGCCTTTCTTTATGATTATTCTGACATTTACCATGTTTTATATTCTAATGCCAAATACTCGAGTTAACTTTAAAAGTGCTTTGGTGGGCGGTGTCGTGGGTGGAAGTGCGTGGCAGGCTTCAAGCATTCTCTTTACGGCCTTCGTCGTAAATTCGTCTAAGTACGATGCGATCTATTCCGGTTTTGCCGTCGGTATTTTGTTACTGATTTGGTTGTACGTAAACTGGCTAATTTTACTGCTAGGGTCGAGTATTGCGTTTTATCACCAACATGAAAGCCATATCACAAA
>NZ_LWFE01000404.1:0-1264 GCF_001635675.1 Oleiphilus sp. HI0061
ACTACAGGCCTCAGACGATACAAACAAAGAAAATAAAGAAGAAGCCTGATGAAGGCGAGTCGATGACTATTACCTTAGAGCAAAATCCGGATATTGTAGCGACAGTTTCCTCATTAAAGTCACGTCCTTTTACCGTTGGTTTTGCTGCAGAAACACATGATGTGTTGGATTATGCCAGAGACAAACTTAAGCGTAAGAACTTGGATATGATTATAGCGAATGATGTATCCAAGCCCGAGATAGGCTTTAACAGTGATCAGAATGAGGCATGGATAATTACTGCGCAAGATGAAAAGGCTTGCGCTAAGCAGTCCAAAGCCTCTTTAGCTGAAGAAATAGTAAAGGATATAGCAAAAAAAATGGATGGAAGCGCTTCTTAGCGAAACTCGCATATACAAAGCGAAAGAAGCATCTAAACTTATGTCGACAGTAAATAAATATTGAGAAGATCTGATAATGACGCGACAAACACTACAGGTAAAAATCTTGGATGAACGCTTGGGTTCAGAAATCCCCATGCCAGAATACGCAACTCAAGGCTCTGCTGGAATAGATTTAAGGGCTTGCTTAGATAAAAGCATAGAGCTGGCTCCTGGTGAAACCGTTTTGTTACCTACAGGGTTGTCTATTTATATCGAAGATCCGAATCTGGCTGCGATGATATTACCGCGATCCGGACTTGGGCATAAACATGGTATTGTTTTGGGCAACTTGGTAGGCCTGATTGACTCAGATTACCAAGGGCAGTTAATGGTTTCTTGCTGGAACCGGGGGAACTCAAACTTTGTTATTGAGGTTGGTGAACGCATTGCGCAGTTAGTGCTTGTGCCGGTTGTTCAGGCGCAATTTGAGGTTGTTGAAGAATTTACGGAAAGTGCTCGCGGTGAGGGCGGTTTTGGTTCGACTGGCAGAGCATAGTAACAATAGAGTGAGAGCTTGAGCATGTTCAAAAAGAAAGATACGGTTGTCAAAGATAGCACTAAAGAAGAGGCGGCAGCCAAGAAGCCTGCGAAGAAAGTCAAATCTTCAAAGAAAACAAAAGTAGGAAAAAGCCTGGTATCGTGGATATACCAACCGGCCTTACTTGTGTTGATAGGCTTGACTGTATCGTATTTTTTAATTGACCAGTTCTCGCTACGTCAAAATGAAATTGCATTTAATGCAGAGGTAGATCAACAGCGTCTAGACTCTCTGGCTCAAAGTTTTAATGCTTACATAGATGCGAAAAAGCGAAGTGTAGCCAATATATCTTTACAAGATTCTG
>NZ_LWFE01000405.1:0-885 GCF_001635675.1 Oleiphilus sp. HI0061
AAGTCTCATGAAGGCATACTAAACACGAGCGCAAAAATAGATGCGCGTAGCAACAAACCTACTTGGCAAGCCGATACAAAGATATCAAACCTTAACTTAGGCACTCTGATTCAAGCGCTGGAAATTCAAAATGCCGAGGACAGCGCTAGCCTCAGTGGCACTCTCAATTTTAGTGCTGCGCTGACAAGTCGTGGTAACACCTTAAGCGAAGTTCAAAGCAATGCCTTGGCTCAATCCGAATTTGAAGTACTCGACGGTGAAGTTCAAGGCATAAACTTCAAGGCACTAAGCTGCAAAGGATTGGCCCTAATAAATAAAGATTCTATCGATACTAACAACTGGCCAAAAGCCACACCTTTTGATCTGCTTAAAGGCAGCGCCAGTTTGAAAGATGAGATTCTCACGAACAATTTCGAGCTAACAAGCTCCGGATTGGCGATGAGCGCCGAAGGCCCTATCAACCTGAGCGCAACATCGCTAGACATAAAAACCGGCTTACGCGTCATTGGCGACTCTAATGAGCATGCCTGCAGGGTTAATGAAAAGTTCAAAGACATTCCTGTTCCTGTAAGATGCAAAGGAAAATTTGATACGCCTCCAGCTGAGCTATGTAAACTGGACAGCAAACGTTTACTCGATGCGACCAAGCAAGTAGCTGCTAAAGAAGCAAAGCGTAAATTAGATAAAGAACTGGATAGAGCCTTAAACAAACACCTTGGCGACAAAGATGAAATCAAAGATGCTGCCAAGAACCTACTCAAGAAACTATTTTAATGTCCACAGATAAAAGCTCATCAATCTTTGCAAATCGCCTACTAAATTGGTTCGACCAACACGGTCGCAAAAACTTACCCTGGCAAATAGACAAAACACCCTACAGGGTTT
>NZ_LWFE01000406.1:0-1078 GCF_001635675.1 Oleiphilus sp. HI0061
TTTTCCTTATTCAGTTATTTGCCAGTCAAAAGCCACTTAATTCGCACTATGAGCCTGTTTCTCTTGGCCCTTCATTACCTTTATCTTCCTCGACTGAGGATTACCTTGATGTGCCTACTCCTCAGATTCCAGAGTATTTGAAAGCGGAGCCTAGTGAGATTGAGCAGCTGATTGAAGCCTTAGTAAGCTTACTGGTTCAAGAACACTCAAGTGAGAAACACTTACCGTCTTTTCACGCAAGCTTGAAAGAAATGCGTAACGACTTAATACAGTCCTACCCAGATACAGGTGCGGAAATATTTGAGCGAATTATTCGAACGGCTTTCCCCGAGTTAGTAGATGATATTCTTGCTTTATTAGCAATGCTTGATATCTATGACGAGTGGCTCTTGACTAATATATTAGATCTGAATGAAATGCCTGCGTTGCAGCAGCAAGGCATGTTGTGGCAAAAGCGCTATGAAATTTTTGGTGAGGAGTTAGCAGAAGCTATTTGGGAGAAAGAACGAAGTGCTGAAGAAGATAAACGAGAGTCGATGCTCTCTACCGTTAATATGCTTAACCAGTCACTTGATATGAGCATGCAAGACCGAGTTTATCTATTGCAAAGCGCTTATGATGAAAACTATTTTGGCTCTGTTGAAGATTTGGTGCTTGATTCGAAAGGTATGTTATCTCAAGTTGTCTTTGGTCTTAATGCTGTACAAAGTGAACTCGGTGCATTAACACGTGAAGAACGTCAGTATGAAATTAATGAAGTGAGGCGGCTCATCGGATTCGAAGAGTCCCAGATAGAATGGTTGGCCAAGCGAGACCAAGAGAGAGAGGATCGGTGGAATAATGGTTACGCATATATGGAAGAGCGTTCACTTGTCTCTGAGCAGTTTGAAGGCGAAGCCTTAGTAGAAAAGCTAAGCGCTTTGCGAGAGAAGTACTTTAAAAATGAGGCCAGTACCATCCAGAAGGAAGAAGAAATGTTAGGTTTCTTCCGTTATAACAGAGAAAGGGTTTATGGGCGAAACTGATTACTTAAGAGTCTTCAAATGGAAAGAAAAAAGGCGCGTTGAGTTTTCTCAAT
>NZ_LWFE01000407.1:0-652 GCF_001635675.1 Oleiphilus sp. HI0061
CATCTGGCGTGTCTGCCATTTTAGTCGCTAAGGAGCGCTCGGCATGATTGTCAAACGACAGCAACTTAGCAAGCGCCTGACGGCAAGTGAGTATGCGTTGGATATTGTTACTATTATCCCACTTACCCGCATCAGGTCCTTGGTCGGAAGCGCGAGTCAAACAAGCCTGATACAGCTGCTCACGGATATTGGCATCATCGCAGTAAGTCATAACCGGCAAATAACTAGGAATATCCAGGGTAATCAGATACCCCTTCTCATGCCCCTTAGCTCTTGCCTGGCTTTCGAGCAGTTGTAGTGCACTTTCTGGCAGACCTGCAAGTGAATCAACGTCTTCAAAATAGAGCGTCCAAGACTGAGTCGCATCCAAGACATTTTCTGAAAAGCTGTTGGTCAGCTCTGACATCTCTTTCTTCAATGCCGAATAGGCTTCTTTTTCATCATCTTCCAAGGCCACGCCCGACAATTTGAAGCCACGAAGTGTATGTTTGATTGACTGCTTTTGAGCTTGGCTCAGCCCTGCGTATTCATCGCTATCAGCCAAGGCCTGATAAGCTAAAAACAAGTCTTTATTCTGTCCCATTTCAGTACTGTATTCTGTCAATTTAGCGATAAGACGCTTGTAGATTTCTCTCAACTCATCGGAGTTTAG
>NZ_LWFE01000408.1:0-1405 GCF_001635675.1 Oleiphilus sp. HI0061
CTTTAAGCTTTTCAGCTGCTGCAATATACTCAAAAATCCCCTTATCTCTCAACAAGCGCCCAACAAAGATAAACGAGCAATTCGAAGGGATATCAGAGTGTCTCTTGAATGATTCCGTATTAATGCCTGAGCCATTGAGAATAACCGTATCGTCTTTGTTTAGCAGACCTTTATTAACAAACACTTCTCTATCATCAGGATTTTGAAAGAATACTCGTTTATTAAAACGTAGCGCAGTTCGATATAAACTTGATACAACGAAACTTAACAGCCGCCCTTTAACACTAGACGAAGTCATAGCGTAACCGATACCTGTTATATTTGAGCAAATAACACTAACTCCGGCCATACGAGCAGCAATCGAAGAGTATATTGCGGGTTTGATCGTATAATTCAGAACGTAATCTGGCTCCTCTGCTTTGAAAAGCGAATATAAACGCCGCAGGTACCCGATGTCTTTGATAGGGTTAGTTCCATTTCTCATCATATCTACAGGTGTAAAGTCCACACCCAAATCAGAAAATTCACCCTCTAGGTCACGCCCAGACATCAAACTACAGCTAGGCGGGCATGCTACCAATACCTTCGAACCACGGTTCACAAGTGTCTCGATAAGCTCCCGCCTAAAATTTAATATGGTAAACGCAGCGTTCGCTACAATTACCACCTTTTTTCCCTTCATTAAGCTAGCCTTACAATCCCATTGGGCCAAAATCTACATGAGGGTAGTATTTGGTATAACTCCTCACTCTTTCTTTTAGATGCTCGGGCAAACTATCACCACGACCAACAACACCTTTGTTTTGGCGTGTGTTCTTTTTCTTTTTCTTCTGTTTATCTAACACACCCTGAACCTTTGAAGCACTCTCACCTTCGCCACAGTACTTCAGTACCCCTGCAACAGTGTTAACAGTTTCGTTACGCAATTCATTGTAAGTAATTATTTTCAATCGACCTTCTGAATGAAGACTTGACGACATCCAACTGCAGTAGAAGTTGAAATACCAAGGTATGACGAGATCAACTAAATATTCGTATCGAGTCAGCTCATCCATTAACGCCCAACTCTTCTCATTCATGAACCCACTCGGAAAAGTCGGTCCTTCCATTTCAATGTGATCGTAAAAACTTAATATCGTGTCGAAAATATCTCTGACCTGGAAAATAACCTTAGTGTCAAGCGCATCGATAATCTCGTGAGTATATGCACTATATCGGCAGTGTTGATGCGGTGTTAATACGTTTCCTGAAGCACCTTTGCTTAACAAACAACTTAAATCAATTTCTTGCTCTCGGTTACCGAAACTTGGGACCATTTTTATTTCATCCCACTTCAACGTATCTTTTAGAATACGTGTTAACCAAGTAGAACCAGACTTTGGAGCACAAACCAACCAAATGTGTT
>NZ_LWFE01000409.1:0-1108 GCF_001635675.1 Oleiphilus sp. HI0061
AAAGTACTTTTTCAAAGCGTATATCCGCTGCTGGTTTTAGGTTATCAGGGTCAGGTTGGTATGAGACAGATTTTAAAACAGGAAATAAGAAAAACCTGTGCAACTCAAAGAATGAGAATAGCTCTAAATCTAAAGGCAGTGAAAGCTCTTCAGCAGCCTGATAAAGTAGCGATTTAACAAAGATAATTAACAATTAATCAGTATTTAGAATTAAGTGAGAATAGTTTATGCGAAGCCATTATTGCGGTTCGGTTAATGAAGATAATATCGGTCAAGAAGTGACTCTCTGCGGTTGGGTTCACCGTCGTCGTGACCATGGGGGTGTTATATTTCTAGATATGCGCGATCGTGAAGGTATGGCTCAAGTTGTTATAGATCCAGATACCGAGCAGGCTTTTGCGTTAGCTGATAGAGCAAGAAGTGAATGGGTACTGCAGATAAAAGGCCTTGTTCGTGCTCGCCCAGAAGGCACCGTTAATGAAAATATGCCCACTGGTAAGATTGAAATACTGGGTAAAGAATTAACGATATTGAATGAAGCTGAGACACCACCATTCCCGCTAGATGGTTACGTGGATGTAGGCGAAGACACTCGCCTAAAGTACCGTTTTATGGATCTGCGTCGTCCAGAGATGCTTAACAAGCTTGTGTTCCGCTCTAAGGTAACTAACTATATCCGTAACTTTTTGGATAAGTTGGACTTTATGGATGTTGAAACGCCTATTCTTACACGAGCTACACCAGAAGGTGCGCGAGACTATTTGGTTCCTAGCCGTACTCATCAAGGTAACTTTTTTGCATTGCCGCAGTCGCCGCAGTTATTTAAGCAGCTACTAATGGTGTCGGGTGTTGATCGTTACTACCAGATTGCTAAGTGCTTCCGTGACGAAGACCTTCGTGCTGATCGTCAGCCTGAGTTTACGCAGGTAGATGTCGAGTGTTCTTATATTGAAGAAGATCAATTGATGGGCATGATGGAGTCTTTAGTTGGCTCAATGTTCAAAGATTTGCTTGATGTCGAGCTTGGTAACTTCCCGCAAATGAGTTACGCCGAGGCAATGAGCCGTTATGGTAGTGACAAACCGGATCTACGTATTCCCTTAGAGAT
>NZ_LWFE01000410.1:0-1260 GCF_001635675.1 Oleiphilus sp. HI0061
GAGTATTTTCTGCAATAGATTGGGTGATCACTTTGTTCAGTTTTTTCAGCGAATATAGAAGGTAAATATCACCCCAGTGGGATTCTCCAATAGTTATCGGTACGCGGTATTCAAGTGAAGAGATCGGAAGAGCGCTGTCTTCAGGGTTATTAATCCCGAGGACTGAAATACTATCAGGGGTTTTTATGCTCACCTGACTAATGCTGCCATGATTTGTCGGCTGATAGGGTAGCTGTTGCTGCAACGGATCTGATGTGTGGATAAATACTTTGCCGTTTTTGGATACTAAAATAGCTTGCTGCAGCTCTGGTGTGTTGTTGACAGAATCGTTAATAATTTGGGTTAGAGAAAAAAGATTGAACGATGCCAGGTTTTCTGCGATCGAGCTACTCAACGCTTGGGCTTGGACGAGTGCTTGTTGGTTGAGGTTATGTTTTAGCAGAACGATACGCTTCTCTAACTCGGTATCAAATGCTTGCTTGTGTAGGTTTATTTGAAGGTGAGTGCTGACATAAAGCACAAGTAAAAGTGCACTAGCAATGATGAAAAGTAGTTTGTTGCGAATTCCCATGCTTAGACTTCTGTCTCCGTACAGCTACTTATTGGATAAATGCTCTCTTAAGCAGGTGAGTATATCCTCTATTTCCCAGGGCTTGCCAAAACAGGCGGCAAGATTCGCTTGTTCATAGGCTTCTTGGACTGCTGAGCTATCGGCATGACCCGTGAGTATTATCTTGATGATATCAGGGAACATGGCATGAACGTCAATCAAGAACTTATCGCCTTTGGTAACAGGCATAATGTAGTCCGAAATGATGGCTACAATCTGTTCACCATCTTTAAAGGGCCTGTACCATCGCGATACGATGCATTGAGCTTCCTTGATTGGTCACTTCCGATGCCTGCGCTTAGTGTTGTTTCTTGTGTATTCTGAGCCGTTTTGGTGATGATGTTAATTACGGCGACAAAAGCATTGGCTCCGTAGAGTGCTGAGCCAGGGCCACGGACAATTTCTACCCGGCTAATGTCATCGACAATAAAGTTGTTGTAAGAGCTTAGTGCACCACCATTTACCAGGTTGTTATTGTTAGCGTGGCCATTGATTAGAAATAATACTTTTTCACTGAAGTCTGTTTTTAGCCCTCTTATCTCGAGGGTAGACCTTCCCATATTAGTTTGGTAAACACCTAAGCCAGGTACGCGCTTTAGTGCGTCCATTAGGTTGCGCGCACCCATTCTTTTTAAGTCAGCAGCGGTAAT
>NZ_LWFE01000411.1:0-461 GCF_001635675.1 Oleiphilus sp. HI0061
TGGCTCTCTAGGTATTCATCATAGTTACCGTTAAAGTCGACTATGCCATCAGGCGTAATCTCGATAATACGTGTCGCCAAAGATGAAACAAATTCTCTATCGTGAGAAACGAACAGTAGAGTTCCTTCAAACTTTTCTAGCGCCATATTCAAGGATTCAATAGACTCCATGTCCAAGTGGTTAGTCGGCTCATCCATCACAAGAATATTTGGCTTCTGAAGCATGATCTTGCCAAATAGCATCCTGCCCTGCTCTCCACCCGAAATCACTTTGACTGACTTGTTGATATCGTTCTGAGAGAAAAGTAAGCGACCAAGAGTGCCACGAATCACTTGTTCGTCATCACCTTCTTGCCCCCATTCACCCATCCATTCGAATAGATCTTTGTCTTCTTCGAAATCTGAAGCGTGATCCTGAGCGTAGTAACCAATATTGGCATTCTCAGACCACTTTATTGTACC
>NZ_LWFE01000412.1:0-720 GCF_001635675.1 Oleiphilus sp. HI0061
CCTACTGGCACCCTATGCGAGACACCTATCTCAGCCTGGTGATAGCCAAACAAGCGATGTATTTTATTTGCTATATTACGCCGTTGGTCAGCTAATAAACTACGTCCTAAAGCACTCTGAAACCACTGTTCCAGTTGCTGTTGTTTAGAACTGTTAGCCTGTGCATTTTTATCCAAATCTTGTAACCCTGACATCGCAAAGCTCCCGCAGCGTGCTCGCAACAAAGCAGACTCTATCTAAAGTAGCTTTAATTTACCCAGTATTCATTCTAAGCTATGACAAATCAACCTAAGTGAGAGTTATCATATGATAAAAGTTCATGGCATACCTGCTTTTTCAGACAATTATATCTGGTGTATATATGATGACGCGAGCATGCAGGCTGTCGTTGTTGATCCTGGCTCATTTAGTGACACTCAAGATTATTTGAATTCACAAGGGCTAGACCTAGTAGCAATTCTTATCACTCACCACCACCCTGATCACACGGGAGGCTTGGCAAAACTTAAAGATCAATATGACTGTAAAAGCTTCGGCTCATCTCACTCAAAAGTTGAAGGTATCGATGAGCAACTGTCTGAAGGCGAAGCGATCAGCTTACTTGGCTTACAATTCAAAAGCCTCGACGTTCCGGGTCATACGCTTGATCATAATGCCTACTATTGCGAACAACTAGACGCATTGTTTTGTGGGGACACACTATTCTCAGGTGGTTGCGGT
>NZ_LWFE01000413.1:0-11284 GCF_001635675.1 Oleiphilus sp. HI0061
ATAAAAAATAAGTCCGAGAACTTTAACAGTTTCTTGTAGCGTAGCTCCTCAAGTAACTCCTGGCCGTTTTTGCCTTTGCCTAAGTCATAGTTGCACAGCGTAACGTCGTAATTGACGTTCTGAAAACCTGAGACAACATTTTGTGCACTGCTTGCTGTGTCAACGAGCTTAAGGCCAAGTGACATCAGTGTCTTTTTGGTAGAAAAACGGAAGGAGTCTAGTTCATCGACGATGAGAAAGCGTTTCTTGGCAAATTCTTCCAGTGACATAAGGTTTTATATGAGTGTAGATTTATGAGCTCAAATATGAGCGGAGCATGCCGCTTGGTAGGCGGGTGTTTATTTGATTATAGGTTAACTTGAGCCATTGTCTTTTTTTATTGTGACTCTATTTTAATCTTGATAGCTTGCTGACAATCACTTCTAATCATATTCCGGCCAGCACTTTTAGCATCGTAAAGCAGGCCGTCGACTCGGTTTAGAAAGCTTTCTGCGGTGTCGCACTCTCTTAGTATGGATAAGCCACCTGAAATAGTGACACTTTCTATCGGGGTGCCACCTTTCTTCTTGGTGAGCTTTGTTTTTGCGACGTTTGCTTGAACCTGATGAGCGACTGAGCTGCCACCAGCTGCTTCGGTATTAGGGAGTATGATTGCGAACTCTTCGCCGCCATAACGGGCAACAAAGTCCCCGCCTTTCACGCTGCGCTTGATCGTCTCGGCGACAAAGCGTAGTACCCGGTCTCCAACAAGGTGTCCGTGCGCGTCGTTTACACGTTTAAAGAAATCAATATCCAGAAGAATTAAGGCTAAAGGGCTATTATCTAGCTGGGATTTTTTTATCGCAGTACTGAGCTGCTCATCAAAGCCTCTTCTGTTACCTACGCCTGTAAGGCTATCTTGGTAGACCTCTTCGCCCATTTTTTCTAGAGACTCCTGAAGGCTGTTAATCTCTGAACTTAGATGATAAACCTTGCTGAGCGCTTGGTGGTTTCGGGATCTGCACTTCTTTGTTTCTGCTAATAGAACCTGAATAATTGATTGAAGGGAGTTTACCTCGGGGTCATGAGTCAGGTCGTCTGCACAGGAATATAAAGCAGCGCTATAGGACTCCATGCCGCTATTCAGTTCGCTTAATTCGGATTGAAGTAAGGTGATCAAGGCTCTTATCGCTTGACGCATTTCACTAAGCTTTTGTTCAGGAATTTCAACGAAATATTCGTTGAACAAATGTTCACAAGTGCTCGCGGAAAAATCTCCGCCTTTGGATATACGTTTATCAATCGCTTTTTTTAGGTCGAGTTTTCTATCTGCATAATATTCGTACCAAACACTATAGACTTCAGGGGTGGCGGGAATAGACAGTTCATTTATTTTTGCAACAGCTAATCGCAGCCACTTGACGCTCTCGGATAACTCGACATTTTGTCGATTATTTGAGGGCGCGTCAGAATACTTGCTCATGGGTATACCTGTTTAAACTATTACTACATTATATAGTCGAAAAGTAACTGAAATGTTAGCAAAACTTTGTTGAATTAATTTGACACTTGAGGTGAGTATTTTGTAACGCTTCCATCACTACTATTGCTACTTTGTAAATTCGTCAATCATTCGTAAGGTTAAACCCCATATGCGTCGGCTTTTGTACCAATAGCAAGGCACTGTTAGTGATACCCCGCGAGCCTTCCATTGCATACTTTCACGGTTGGCCGGAAGTTCAAAATGCTTGATTGGCACCCATAAAGTTTCAGCGACTTCATGGTTTAATACAAAATCCACATTCAGCTGTAGTTCGAAGGTGAATGCTGAAATAACCATTGGTCGTAGACCTGAGTGGGTTTTGGTGAGCTGGTCAGATATGCGCCCTAATGGTGCTAGGTGGCCGGCATCTAAGCCTATTTCTTCTCGTAGTTCGCGCAGAGCCGTGTGATAAATATTGGCATCTGTAGCGTCCATCTTACCACCAGGAAAAGCCATATCACCAGACCAGGGGTCACCCGGTCGCTCGGCGCGTTTGATCAGCAAAACCTGACGACCTTGGCTAGGGTGATCCCGAAAAATAATTGCCACGGCAGCTCGTGTCATCCACCTTCTACCGGGAATTCTTTTACCTTTGTTGTGCATACCTTGCTTGTCATAGCTCTATTTAATTTGAGAAAAATTACCTTAACATACTAAAGATAATTCATCTTCATAAAGCTCAGTGCCTGAGCTTATTCACATTAAGCAAGTTGTCGCTTATTGAAAGTAACCGTGACTCACAAGCTATCATGAGAAAAGCTTGAAGTAGATAAGTTTGCGTGTTTGAATAGCATTAAATGAGTAATGGCCGATTCTAGGCTCTGGCTCTTTATCTTCCTGTAACCTTGAGCGATAAGAACTGAAATATGCTTGATGATATAAAAGAATTCTTTGACCGCTTTGTGCGAGATTTTTCTTCATTTGATGGGGCCCTGATTGCAAGTCGATACCAAGCGCCTTATTTGGCTGTCACTTCAGATGCCGCAGTATGGGAGTGTGCAGCGCCGTCTGACCTGGTCGAATATTTCCAAAGCTTGCTTGATAAACACTCTGCAGAGGGTGTAACACATACCAAGTACGAAAACCTCGAAGTCACCGAGATTGGCCGTAGCTGCTTCCTTGCCTCAGTCACATGGACGATGATGAACGATTCGGGCGACACGGTCTCTAACTGGCGTGAGTCTTATAACTTGATCAAAACAGCTGATGGCTTGAAGATTTTTACGTCTATCGACCACTAAGTGTCCTTGCTGAATATTCATTAAAAAGCCGATGCCTTCAGTGTCGGCTTTTTCTTTTCTGCTTTCCTTAAAGTTTTTCTCAAGCGTTGCATTTGCTCTTAATTGCTTCAAATAAGCTATATTTAAAGTATGAGCCAGTTCTTATGGCATTATTCTTTGTGGAGAAGGGGCACATTACTTATGACTAAACCAAGCGATGACGAACTAAAAAAAGCCTTAGCCAAAGCTGCTGAAATGCGTGAAAGTGGTGTGGACTCTGACTTCATAGCCAAGTCTCTGTTAAGCTTAAATTACCGATTTGAGGTGTGGCAGAAAGTGGTAGATGCAGCAAAGCATTATCTGCACTCAGGTCAAGCCACGCACGAGCATGCGGTGCTGGTTAAGGCTCTAAGAGATGCAGAAGCAATCGACTCCCGCAATGAAGAGCATGAGCCGCCTCTAGGCTTGAGCTAGTTCGCTAAGCTTGCCAGCATTTTCAACGTTTTTTAGCTCAAGTTTCGCTAATTGTGGTGTGGATAAATCAATGCCCTCAATAATGGACGCCGTATATACCGCGTCATTCACGCGAAAGATTGTTCCCATCAAATGCTTTCGAATCGTTGCCGTAACTTTTGTATTTGGAATTCGATCAAGATAGATCCACAGCGTATATTCTAGTGCGTAATCACCCGCGTGCGTAAGTGCCCACTCGAATTGCCGGGTTTGGTTGATTTTAATATCGGGTTTTTCAAGGCAGTTTTCTTGCGCAAGGCTAAAAAACTTATCGATTTTCGCTTTGAAGTCTGCCAGCTGTTTTTGTCGTTCGTCTTTTGTTTTGCCATCAAATTCAGGGTAGCCAATGTTGTAGCTCAAGGCTTGGCGTACGCCATCAGTACTCGCTACGCGACTGAGGTTATCGATTTTATTTTGAATGAACTGATTGTTCCGCACGAGCGTTCGATGGTTATTACGGATGTCGTAGAGAATCACATATATCAGCGTTACCTTGCTGATGACATACTCCGTTTCATCATCGCCGATGACGACGACGTCTCCGTCTTCGAGAATTTGCGTATTCAGGATGATTAAGCCGCTAATAATATCAGGTGCCCAGATGTTGCTGGTAAAGGCTAGGAAGGCAAATAGGATTCCGAATATGCCAGTCGTTTCCAGCATACTATCGGCGCCCCAAATTTTAATGAGGGTGAACAGCGTTGCCAGAATGATGACAAACAGGATAATGATATCTACTAGACGGCTTGAGTAGGTGTCTAGAAAAACAGGCTTCTCATCAACAACTTTTTCGAGGCCGAACTTCTTGCGAGATTGGCGGCTACAAATACTGTAAATCAGGATGCTGAGATACAGAGTGGTGAGACTTAAACCCAAGTGTATAAAGAAGTTTTCGTAGCTATTGTTGAGTCTGAGAAAAACCAGATGGACGATATGAAGAATCAGCACCAGGCCGTTTAAGGCGCGAAACAGTGTGACTTTGACGCCGCTATCACGTGCGCCATCAATGAAGCTTATAATCGGCTTTGCATACAGGAATAAGCCAATGTTGAATACAAATACCAGAATATGTGCCGTCCATGTTGTTGTGGACAACTGCGGTAATAACCACTCTAAAGCTTGCATAGTAAAAGACGCCTAAGAAAAGTGAGCTTGTGTCGCATTGCTTCATGCAGACGCCAACGGTCAGATCTTAGCTAATTATGATGAACTTTAGACTTGAATCAAGGGAAAGCTTTGCTTCTCTTAAAGCCTTTATAGCTCCAGGCGTTTAATTAAGCGATAGAAATTACTTCGGTTTACGCCCAAGTCACGTGCTGCAGCCGCCTGGTTTCCCTGATGTTGGTCCAGAATATGAATAATATAATTTCTCTGGAAATCATCGACTGCGTCTTTAAGATTCCCTTTTGGTGTAAATGAAAAAAGGTTGCTGTTCGCTTCATTCACTAGCGGGTGTTCCTTGCCGTTAGTTTTTGGCTGACCGTTTTGAAGGTGAATATCCAGGTAGGAGGCGTCGATAACGATGGAACGGTTGTGTCGGCCTTGATCAGCAATCGCTTTTAATGCTGAGCGGCTGAGCATATGTTCTAACTCTCGTACGTTTCCGGGCCAATCATATTGAGTGAGGAGGTGCTTGGCATCGCTCGTGATTCTGAGTCCTTCGACACCTAAGCGCTTTTGATTTATTTCTAGTAAATAACCCGCAAGTAAGAGAATATCTTTGCCTCTTTCTCGAAGAGGGGGTATGTGAACCGGGTAGACACTTAGTCGATGGTAAAGGTCTGCTCGAAATCGATGTTCTGCGACCTCGTTTTGTAAGTCGCGATTGGTTGCGGCGACGATACGTACGTCTACCTGAATGTTCTTATCTGAGCCGACACGCTGAATCTCGCCGCTTTGCAGCGCTCTGAGTAACTTTGGCTGGATGGACAAGGGAAGCTCACCAATTTCATCAAGAAAAAGTGTCCCCTCATGTGCGATTTCAAATTTCCCCGCTCGGTCTGAAACCGCGCCAGAGAATGCGCCTTTGACGTGACCGAATAATTCACTTTCTGCAATATTCTCGGGGAGCGCTGCACAGTTTACATAAACCAACGGCCCTTTGGAGCGTGGAGACATATTGTGAACTTGTCGTGCGACGAGCTCTTTACCAACACCTGTTTCACCGAGCACCAGTACACTCAAGTCAGATTGTGCGACGATATCTAGCTCATCTTTCAGATTCATCATCACATCGCTCTGGCCGATCATCTCGCTGTCAGAGCTTTTCAGCAAAGTTTGACTGACTAATCGGTGGTGAGCTGCACTGGCTTCAAGTGAATCGATTCGTACGGCTGCCTTAACCGCCGCTTCGGTGAGTTTGGTAAATGTCCTCAGCTGGTCCTTATCAATCTGGTCAAAGGTGCCAGGTTCAAGCGCATCTAAGGTAAGTAGTCCCCACGGCTTTTCATTAATTAATAAGGGAATGCCCATACAGTCGTGTACATCAGGGTGTTGGTTGTTTTCACCGATTAATCCATCGTAAGGGTCAGGTAGGTCTGAGTTCGCCTCAAAGTGTACCAGCCCTTTTGAATGGATCACTTGAGACAGTCTGGGATGTTCAGTAATGATGAATCGTCTTCCTAGTACGTCATCGCTTAATCCTTTCATTGCAATAGGGCGAAGTTGACTGCCTTCCAGTTTCAAAACCGCCGCCGCATCGAACGGAAATATATTCTGCATATTGTTAAGCAGTCGCTGATAGCGACTTGCTTCAGGTAAGTCTCTAGGGAGGTCGGAAATGATCGCCGTAATCGTCTCGAATAATGAACCTGTTGTTGTCATATCTACCTCACTGTTGTCGAAATGATTTCTTGCTAAGGCGGTCATTATGATTTCCCTTGTTATAAATATTGTTATTTTTCAGCGCTTTATGTGTTGGTACGAAACTTGAGTATAGCTAGGTGAGACCTCCGGAATCGAAGCGGAGTATGGCAGTGAGGGAGCGGTGTTAATTTGATTGAGGTCAAGTAAACCGTCTTTTCAAATGATCTATCCACGAAGGAAGGAGGTATCTACCACTTTAAGGGTAGGTGTGGTTAGAGAGGAAGATAACGTTTTGAGAGAGACGTTGTAAGAAGATAGCAACACATATTTTTGGAGTAGTAACTTTTTTCGAACATAGCACTTCTTATAGCTTTATTGGGGATTCACGGCTTAAAGGGGGAAGTCGGACAAAAGACCCAAACGACAAATAGCGACAACAATTAACAGGAGTTCGCATACGATGAAGAACACAAAACATATATTGTCAGCATTAGCTCTAGCAATGGGCGTTGGCATGGGAGCCGGGGTTCAGGCAGCAACAAACACTGCACCAACCTTAACCCCTGAAGAATTCGACAAAGCAAAATCCATGTACTTTCAGCGTTGTGCGGGTTGTCATGGTGTATTACGTAAGGGGGCAACAGGTAAAAGTTTGATGCCTGAAGAAACCCTTAAGAAAGGAACCAAGCGTCTGTCTCGTATTATTGAGCTAGGTACTGAAGGTGGCATGAACAACTTTGATGATCTCTTCACTAAAGATGAGATTGACCTTCTTGCGAAGTATATTCAGTTGGAGCCTCCTGTTCCACCAGAGATGTCTTTAGCGATGATGAAAGAGCGGACCAAAGAATATATCGCTCTTAAAGACTATCCAACTAAACCTCTACATGGCCGTAATTGGGAGAACTTCTTTGTTGTCATTGAGCGTGATGCAGGTCTTGCTGCCATCATCGATGGTGACAAACATGAAATTGTTGCACACATCGATACGGGTTATGCAGTACACGTAATCAAGGGTACTGAGCACCATAAAACTGATCATGCGAAAGACGTAGGTCGTTTCTGGTACACCATTGGTCGTGACGGTAAGGTTAACAAGATCGATTTATGGCAGACGCCAGACAAGATGTTGGTAGCTGAAACTCAAATGGCGTATGACGCACGAGATATCGCTGTTTCCGGTGATGGCAAATATGTTATCGCTGGTGGTTATTGGCCTCCGCACTTCGTAATCATGGATGCAGAAACACTTGAACCTCTGAAAGTAGTTTCTTCTCGTGGTGTTAATGTTGACGGTGAGTATGTCGAAGAGTCTCGCGTTGCGGCGATCTACACAACACCTAATGAGCCAACTTGGATGGTTGCGATCAAAGAGTTAGGTCAAATGTGGCAGGTTGATTACAGCGACATCAATAACCTACGTATTGATCAAATGGATACTGCTAAGTTCTTGCATGATGGTTTCTTTGACCCAACAGGTCGTTACTTCCAAATCGCAGCAAACGCTTCAAACAAGATGGTTGTTGTTGATACGAAAGATCGTAAGTTAGAGAAAATGATCGATGTTGCTTCATTGCCTCACCCGGGTCCTGGTGCTAACTGGACTGATAAAGAGTGTGGCCCTGTTGGTGCAACGACTCACCTAGGTATTGGTGAAGTATCTGTTTGGGGCAACGACCCGATTGGTCATCCTGACCAAGCGTGGAAGCTGTGCTACACAGTTGAGACAGACGGTGCGGGCGTATTTATTCGTACCCATCCAACATCTCAATATGTATGGGCAGATCAGCTTAAGCACCCAGAGCCAGAAGTTCAGCAAAGTGTTCAGGTATTTGATAAGGACACACACGAAATCGTTAAAACTATTCGTGTAACTGAAGAAGAAGGTAAAGCGGCCTTGCACATGGAGTTCAACAAAGATGGTACTGAGGTTTGGGTATCTGTCTGGAACCGAACTGACAACAAGAACCCAACTGGTGAAATCGTTGTTTACGATGCGAAGACTCTTAAAGAGATTACTCGTATTAAAGGTTTAACAACGCCTACTGGTAAGTTTAACGTGTTTAACCGTGCTAACCACAAAACCTAATTACCGTTAGTAATAGTTATCTAGGTAATTAGTACTCCTGAAGAAGAGTACTTAGGTGCTCTTCTTCAACCTTCTCGGATTTAAGTAATTGAATTTTAGAATATTAAAGTTCTAGGGAGTCTCATCAATGAGTGCAGCAAATCTTGTTAAAGGTCTGATGACGAGAAAAATATTGTTCGGGGCGACAGTCACGGCAGCATTATTTTTCATGTTAGTCGGTGTCATCTTCTGGGGCGGATTTAACACTGCGATGGAGCAAACCAATACCCTAGAGTTCTGTATCAGTTGTCACGAAATGGAAGACAACGTTTATAAAGAATACCAGTCAACTATTCACTACACCAACCGCAGTGGCGTTAGAGCAAGCTGTTCAGATTGCCACGTGCCTGATCCATGGGTGCATAAAGTTGTTCGTAAGATAAAAGCTTCTAATGAGTTATGGCATAAAGCTTTGGGAAGTATTGATACGCCAGAAAAGTTTGATGCCAAGCGCTTCACGATGGCAAAGAAAGTTTGGGGTGAAATGAAAGCGACAGACTCACGCGAGTGTCGAAACTGTCATGACTTCGAAACCATGTTGCCAGAAAACCAAAAGCCTCGCGCTCGTAAACAGCATTTGAATGCGATGACAGCAGGTAACACTTGTATTGATTGCCACAAAGGTATTGCGCACAAGCCTGTGCATGATGAGTTGACTGACGAAGAAATTGACGAACTCACTACACCAGACCCAGAAATCGCAATCGGTATTCCGGCTCACTGGCAAGAATTTTTAGATAAAGAAGCTGCTGCTAAAGCAGAGAAGAAGCGTTTAGCAGAAGAAGCGGCTAAGAAAGCAGCAGAACAAGCAGCTAAAGCAGCGGAAGAGGCAAAGATTGCGGCAGCTTTAGCTGCAGAGAAAGCTAAGAAAGAGGCTGCAAATAAGCCTAAGAAAACTGAGGCTAAAAAGGCTCCCGCCAAGAAAACTGCTGCAAAATCATCTATCAATTGGGCTGCAGTACCTGCAAGAGAAATCGGTGTTTTCTATCCTGGCCAGGCGTCAATGGAGTGGGTATTAGGACGTAAGCATGGTGGTAAGCGTTCATTCACGAAAGGTGATCGCTGTATGGACTGTCATGAGGAAGAAATTGCAGATATTGGACAAAAGATTGTGACAGGCGAGAAGCTGGAAGATCAGGTGATTCCCGGTAAGCGTGGCAGCATTCCAGTGGCGGTTAAAGCAGCACATGATAGCAAGAGCTTATATATGCAATTTACTTGGGAAGATACTGAACACCAGCCAGTACCCTTTGCAGAAGGTGGCAAGATGGATGCGATGAATCAAATGAAATTGGCCTTTATGTTAGCGACTGACGAAGTTGAGTACGCAGATCGAGCAGGTTGCTGGGGAACCTGTCATGCCGATGCCGATGACATGCCTTTCGCGCCTGAGGGTCAGAGTGTAACTAAGTATCTAAAAGAGAGCCGTACGAAGATTGAGCTTAAAGGCCGAAACAAAAAACCGCTTGGTGGTTGGGATAAGCGTAAGGAAGACGCTGAGATCAAAGCAGAATTTGACGCTCAGCACTTCATGGATATCGTGCGCTACAAGTCGGGTGACAAGAGTATTGAAGACGGCAGTATCTTGGCAGACCGCTTGATGAACGAAGGTGTGATTAGTGAAGCGATAGCAAACAAAGTTGGCAATAAGTGGGTGGTTGAAATCAAGCGTCCTCTGGTAGCTGACGGTGACGGCAATATCAGTCTGGACACCGCTCAAAGCTACAACTTTGGTTTCGCGATTCATGACGATTACAGCAACGGCCGTTTCCATCATGTATCACTTGGGTACAAATTGGGCTTCGATAATGCCGATGTAGAAATCAATGCAGTTAAGCAATAAAAGCTAGTAAATAAGAAAACGGTGAGCGTTATGTGGATGAGATCAGTCAAAAAAACAGGTAAGGGATTGGCAATAGTGCTATTCGCGAACTTGTTGCTGGCGGGCGTCTCATCTGCAGAACTTGTTGAAGTAAAGACACACAAGATGCGTTTCATACCGGAAGTTGTAACAGTCAATATTGGCGATACGGTGCGTTGGCTGAATGTCGAGAAGAGGCAGTATCACAGCGTATGGTTTGAAGGTTTGGGAGAGCCTGAAGGTGAATACTTCTGGCCCGAAGAAAGCGTTGAACGCTTATTTGATCGCGCTGGTGTCTTTGACTATCGCTGCGGACCTCATCCACAGATGAGGGGCAAGGTTATTGTTAAAAAAGCTGAGCTGAAAGTTTCTGAAGAGCGTGCACTGGAACTGGACTATTTAGTGAAACAAGACTGTGGATCATGTCATGGGATGCTGTTTAAAGGTGGTTTAGGCCCGGCTTTGTTGCCGGAAAATATCAAGGCATATTCGGTTGAAGACTTAATGGCTGTCATCCTACATGGTCGCCCTGGAACGCCAATGCCCCCATGGAAAGCTATTTTGTCTGAGGCGGATGCTAACTGGATTGCTAAAGCTTTGAAGTCGGGAGAAATGATAGATGCGAATTAAAAGCCTTGCAGTGGCCTTACTAAGTATTAGTTTGGGGGCGTGTACTTGTTTGCATACCCAGACGGAGCCCAGGGCAACAGGTGACATGGGCGTCATTATTGAACGTGCTACTGGAAGCGTAAAGATCATCGATACCAGTGACAAGAAGCCCGTCGGCAGCATAGATCAATTGGGAGACCTTTCGCACGCTTCCGTTGTTTTTTCTCGTGACGAACGGTACGCCTATGTATTTGGTCGCGATGGTGGCTTAAGCAAGATCGATATCTTGACTGAAGAGATCAGTAAGCGAGTGATTCAAAGCGGTAATAGTATTGGCGGTGCCATTAGTCAGGATGGATCTTTAGTAGCTGTTTCCAACTACACGCCTGGTGGCGTAAAGGTCTTCGATAGCGAAACGCTTGAGTTGGTGGTGGATATTCCTGCGACAGAATTCATTGACCCAAGAAGCGGTAAAAGCAAACGCTCTAAAGTTGTTGGTTTGGTGGATGCACCCGGAAAGAAATTTGTTTTCAGTCTCTTCGATACGCATGAAATATGGGTGGCAGACTTTTCAGGGGAAGACAGCTCTAAACCCCAACTTACCAAGTACCGAGATACTGGCTTAC
>NZ_LWFE01000414.1:0-702 GCF_001635675.1 Oleiphilus sp. HI0061
ATGCAAACGAGAACCGACTGTCTTCAGAATGATAGAGCCCAGTGCTTATCTATAGTTACAAGGAAGAAACTCATGAGCGCACTTATCCACTTGGCAGAAGTCTTTGTTTTTTTGCTTTTCATCATCACCTTCGTAAGAATTCGCTCACTCTATCGTGATTACCCTCCTCTCAACCATACTAAAAAAATGACACAAACTGACGAGCGTAAACCTTTAGTAGGAAATGCTTCAGCCAGTGTGAAATATGAGGACAAAATGGCTATCCTCAAAGAAGCACAAGTTTTTGCAGGTATGCAGCTTCTACCCCTAAAAAAGCGCTATGGAGATATACATGGCGAAAAGTATGCTTGGTTGAGAAAAGCCTGCGCTTTCTACCTTATAGGGGCAACCCGCGCTATAACGAACACAGGCCAATGTGGCCCAGGCACATACGAAGAAATTACTGGACTGGTAATCAAGTCTTGCTTGAAGACCCCTAACAACGACGTACTCGCTTATCTAAAGAGCGCTTCAAATGACGAGTGGGATAAAGAGCAAAAGGTCTTAGCATTAACTGGAGAGCAAGCAGCAGCTAACTGGGTATCAGGCAAGGCTATCCCTCACCACACTACCCTGGACGAACACTTAAGTCGAAACGGAATTATTGCTTAAATTCCAGTGACTGATAGTGAGATAATTTTCTCGTGCCCCTCACCTACCTGA
>NZ_LWFE01000415.1:0-709 GCF_001635675.1 Oleiphilus sp. HI0061
CATTTCTTCAGACTTGATTAGACCGATAGTCTTCATGTGCTTCTCGACTACAGAGCTAATCTCGGCTACTAATGATGGCATATAGACGCCACCTTTCTTGTAGTAACCACCGTTCGGGTCATAAACTGAAGATAGCTCTTCGATCATGAAGGTGATGTCGCCACCTTTACGGAAGACGGCAGAGATAACGCGAGTTAAAGCGATTACCCACTGATAGTGTTCCATCGACTTAGAATTAATGAAGACTTCATAAGGTCGTCTAATTTCGTGGTCAGTATCTTCATTAAGAATGATGTCGTTAATAGTAATATATAACGCATGCTCAGATACGGGTGGTTTAATTTTATAAGTTGAGCCGAGAAGATAGTCTGGTCGTTTAATCGACTCATTCATCTCTACTGGAACAACCTTTGGCGTGTTGTCTACAACATGCGCTTTATCACCGGAGTTGTCTACTTGATAACCGACGATTTTCTTTTCAATTTTAATTGCCATAATTTTTTACCTATCAATCTGCTACATAGTGAAGGGTGCTTAGTGTATTGCTCACTATGTCTAGTATTTTCCGTAGGTACCTTCTTTCAATGCGTCGAATAAGTTCGCTGCTGAATGAATTTCACCGTCGTATTCTATTTCTTCGTTACCTTTCGCTTTTACTTTTGTACCATCTTCTAGCGTAAATTCGTAGATGGTGTTCTCAAGATCAGAC
>NZ_LWFE01000416.1:0-867 GCF_001635675.1 Oleiphilus sp. HI0061
ACCGATGCAGACCCCTATGGGCGTTATATTGTACTGAAGAAAATTATCCCAATGGTGATGGAGGCGAAGGTCAATGAGAATTGCCTGGCTTTACAACAAGCCTTGTATGCAGCGATTCAGGACAATATTAATGAAACGACCCTGCTTGATATAGAAAACAAGCCGGAGCCGGGTAGTAATATTACTTTAGGGCAATGCATCGACCAATTAAGCCAGAGTGAAGCGAGTCTGGTGCATCGTGTTTTGAGCGACTCACAGTACCGGGAACTACTTTTTTCGAAAGCGAAAACGCCTCTATCAGAAGAATTAGAGGCTCTGGATATTGTCTCTCGCTTAGATGATTTGAGTGCCAAGGTTTTTCTGCTGCATGGCGCGGCAGACAATGTCATTCCCTGCGGGCAGTCAGAGCTCTTATACCGCAAACTACGCGAGATGAAAAAAGACGTTGATTTAGTGGTCACTCCTTTTATTAGCCATGGTGATACATGCTTTAGCTTAAGGCAGGTATTTGATGTCTGGCGTATCGTCAAAGGCTTTTCATTCTTTTTTGAAGACCACCATGCTTACACGAGATAGACAATCTTGAGAGAGTACGGCTTATACGGATATATTGATGAATAAAAATAAAATAAAAAAACGGCTGCCTGAGCTTTGGCAGTTAGAGCAGATTATTTCCCACACTAAGCACCCTCTGGTTGTTAATACCGAAGCGAATATTGATTTAGCCGGTCATCAGCTGCCACTGTATAGCATTGAAATGACACCTTATCGCCCGGGGCTGCCGACCGTTATTATTTCGGCGGGTGTTCATGGGATCGAGCGTATCGGTACACAAGTTTTGCTGTCGTACCTAGAGATGCTGCTGTC
>NZ_LWFE01000417.1:0-438 GCF_001635675.1 Oleiphilus sp. HI0061
GCGGGCGTCACTATGTGGTTCAGTATGTTGATGAGCAGTTCAGGTATTTTTCCTATGCAAATGAGGTGGAGCTCTACAAAGCCTTAAAGCAGGGGCAGCGTCACTATAGCCCAATTATTTTTGATGAATACGCTCAGCCAGGAGAGACCCTGGTTGCAGCAGTTTTACCCTACAATATGCCTGGTAATATTCAGGTTTTTTTCTTTTTGCATCACGATACCTATCAGTTAATTATATTGGACGAGCAGGGTAGCCTGTTGCGCCTGGTTTTAACGGGGCGTGACGAGATGCTACTACTTTCTGCATTGAATGAGTGCCTGGTTCGGATGTTGGAAACAAGGCAGCTCTCAGATATGAGCCTGGGAGGTGAAATGCCTACGGTGAGCTTTAATAAAATCACCAAGGCGAAAGACGGTGGTTATCGTATACGGGCGCTGA
>NZ_LWFE01000418.1:0-886 GCF_001635675.1 Oleiphilus sp. HI0061
TCCCGTGAGAGTTGATCAGAGAGTAGGGTTGAAGCATAAGTGTTACAGTTGTTCTAGTTGTTATGGTTTGTTTTGGGGGCAGAGTCTAGATCGTCAGAGATTAATCCCAGAAGTCGATAGAGCTCTCTACGGGTTCAACGGCTTCAAGTAAGCCTTTTTCTAATAGCACTTCATACGAGTTAACCTGGTTACGACCATTTTGTTTTGCGTAGTAGAGCGCTTTATCTGCTTTGGAGAGTGTTTCTACAGGGTGGTCGTTTTTGCTTAGGTCGGCAAAGCCGATGCTAACGGTAACCTGGCCAACCTGAGGGAAGCGGCGAGCCTCTATCGCTGCTCTGCAGCGTTCGAGAACAACCAAAGCTTGCTCTTTCTGAACGTCTTTTACCAATACCACGAACTCTTCACCACCGTAGCGGAAAAACAGGTCTTGCTGTCGGAGGACGGACCTGACTGTCTGTGAAAATAGAACTAGCGTCTCGTCACCAATTGCATGGCCGAAGCGATCATTGATAGATTTGAATTTATCGATATCTAGAATGGCAATCGCTTTAAAGCTGGTATCCTTTGCATGCAGTACATTGTGTTGTGAAAAGGCAAGGTCGGAAGAGACTTGGTCAAAAGCTTGACGATTTAAGATGCGTGTAAGCGGGTCATGGCCTTTTTCGTGCAAGTTGCGAAAGATATCGACAGCGATTTGCAGAAAGCCTACGAGAGTGTTTTTAATATCCTGGTTCTCGTAGCGGTGGCGCAAAACAACCAGGTGAGACACGCTTTTGTCATATAACACTACCGGAATGACGATTTTAAAACGCGTTCTGCTTTCAACCTTGTATACCTCTTCTTTAGAAATATAAGCCGACAGCATGTCCATGTCGTTATTTAAATA
>NZ_LWFE01000419.1:0-1529 GCF_001635675.1 Oleiphilus sp. HI0061
TAAGGATTCGTTTCCTTCCGTGTCTTCTGGTAAAGGAACATATTTACTATCACCCTCGCCACAACCGGAAAGAATTAAAAGGAGTGTAAACAGGGAGCTCCAAGAAAACAGTCTAAACCTTTGAGTTATCATATAAGCGGCACTTTTCCATGTCTGGCTACGTAGTTTAGTCAGTTGTAGCGATAGTCGGCTTTATTACAAAATATCCCTAATGCTACAAAATCAGAAAAAGTCTTACAAATGAAGGAATTCCGAAGCGTGAACTGAGACAACAAAAAGAAAAAGAGCGTTCAAAAAACGCTCTCAAATCGAAGAAAAATGACGAAAAGTTTAAAATCAGAATATGCGATTAAGACCATTTAGTGCCGCAACACGATATGCTTCTGCCATAGTTGGGTAGTTAAATGTGGTATTAATGAAGTAATCTAGGGTATTTGCATCACCTTCCTGATTCATAATCGCCTGACCGATGTGTACGATTTCGGCCGCCTGATCTCCAAAGCAATGGATTCCCAATATTTTTTTGGTCTCACGATGGAACAATATTTTAAGCATTCCGACCGCTTCACCGGTAATCTGAGCTCTAGCCAAGTCTTTGAAAAATGCCTGCCCTACTTCATAAGGAACTTTGGCTTCCGTAAGCTCCTTTTCATTCTTACCGACAGAGCTAATTTCTGGGATCGTATAGATACCGGTAGGTACATCATTAATAAACCTGAAGTAACTATCGTTAAGCAAAGCGGATGAAGCAGAGCGACCTTGATCGTAAGCAGCGCTAGCAAGTGCTGGCCAACCAATCACATCACCTACAGCATAGATATTCTCTACATCTGTTCGATAGTGGTCGTCAATTGAAAGCTGACCGCGTGAGTTTGCTTCAAGACCTATATTTTCTAGCCCAAGATTTTGGGTATTGCCGCTGCGACCATTACACCAAAGAAAAGCATCAGCTTTGATCTTTTTGCCCGACTCGAAAGTAACCTCTACACCGTAATCGGTACCGACAACTGTCTCGTAGGTTTCGTTGTGTCGGACAAGAACACCATTGTTTCGAAGGTGATAGCTAAGCGCATCAGAAATCTCATCATCAAGGAATGATAGTAATTTCTCGCCAGGATTAATCAGGTCGACTTTCACACCTAAACCGGAAAAAATTGATGCATACTCGGAGCCAATAACACCGGCACCATAAATAACCATAGTGCGTGGAGTATGGCTAAGCTGCAATACCGAATCACTACAATAGATACGCTCATGCGTAAAATCAACGTTGGACGGACGATAGGGACTAGACCCGCTAGCTATGATCGCCTCTTTAAAATGAACAATATCTGCGGAACCATTTCCACGTATTTCTATACGATTATCATCTAGAAAGTAGGCCGACCCGTTGTACAAGTCTATTTTATTTCGCGCATAAAAACGGGTTCTTAGCTTAACCTGTTTACTGATTACCTTTTCTGCGTTCTTCAAGACTCTCGGAAAGGAAAACCATCTTGGCTCACCGATATCACGGAACATGGTATTGG
>NZ_LWFE01000420.1:0-862 GCF_001635675.1 Oleiphilus sp. HI0061
GATCATTCACGATTTTAAAATCATCCAAATCAATAAACAGTACCGCAACACGCTCCTTTCTTCGCTTAGCTAATGCGATCGCTTCTTCCAGTTTTTCAAAGAACAAAGTCCGGTTACCTATCCCCGTTAAGGCATCAGAATGAGCAAGTTCTTTTAACTTATTCTCTAATGCCTTACGCTCGGTAATATCATTAGCCATGGCAACAACCCGCCCAGGTTGCAAGACTGCGTAGTGCCATTCACATAGAACAAGCTTATTCCTATTGGTCCGACTCCAACCCTCAGCAACCTTAACCTCTCGCCGATCAAACAGGTTCGCAATCATTCTACGAAACTTGTTCTGGTCTCCTAAGGGCACCACATAATCGTAAACAGATTGGCCAATGATATCTTCTGAAGCCCAAGCAAAAATTTGTTCTGCCTGATGATTCCATTCAATGATTTTGCCCTGACTATCCATAATCACCATTGCAGTGGGCGTATTATCAACCACAGTTCTAAGCCAAGAAGTGCGTTTATCCAAACGACGGTTCAAGCGCCAAACGTAAGCGAGAAAGCTCAGCAATATAATCGTAATCAGTGAGGCACCAAGCCCCCAACGTTTCACCAAGTCGGCACTAACCCCTTCCTCACTCCTGTAAAGAAAGTCGTCAAGCGAATAATCTGCAGACAGGCTGCCTTGCTCGACATAAACCTTGGCAATATGGTGCCAGCGTTTACTCGTCATATAGCCTGGGGAGATTAGCTCACTTTCTAGCAAGTCTTTCATCTTCTCTGCTTCAAACATTAAATGCGCTTTTGTATGTCGCTGGCTGTAGCGTTCATAGATCAGGTCTACAATTTCTGAGGGGTGATCCATAGC
>NZ_LWFE01000421.1:0-985 GCF_001635675.1 Oleiphilus sp. HI0061
AAAATCGAAATGGGGCAAGGAATCATTAATGCAATACCCGCAATCATAGCGGAAGAATTAGATTTAGAATGGTCAACTATAGAAATCAAGCTGGCTGACGCGGACACGAAGCATGCCCAACTTCGAACCAGTGGAAGTAGCTCAATCAAGTCACTATGGCTCCCTCTTCGAACTGGGGCTGCAGGTGTCAGGGGCATGCTACTACAAGCAGCAGCCCAAACTTGGGAGGTTGATCAACAAAGTTTAAGCACCAAAAATGGCCAAGTTATAAACCAGCAAACAGGAAAGCACATTAGTTATGGCGACTTGAGTAAGCTGGCCAGCACATTCCACCCCCCTAAAAATCCTGCTCTTAAAAAACCTAGTGAATTTAACTTTATAGGGAACAAAAACCCTAGCCTAAACGTTCACGACATCGTCAAGGGACAGGCACAATATGGTATCGATACTGAGCTGGAAAACTTGCACTATGCTGCAATTACTCACGCCCCCACATTTAAATCAACACTAGCGTCAGTCTCCACTACAAGGCAATTAAGCTCCGGTGTTAAAGGAATAGTAAAGCTAAATAACGCCGTTGCGGTTGTAGCTACGTCCTATTGGCTAGCGAAAAATGTCTTATCAACCTTAAATATTACATGGCACTCCGAAACAGATAATGACCTAAACCAAGCTCAGATAGAAAGAGACTTTATTGATGCCTTAAGTCACACTGGCAAGCTCGTAAAACAATTCGGCAACGCCTTCCCTTCAGGAGAAGGTATCAGTGCTGATTATCACAGCGCGTATCAAGCTCATGCTTGTATGGAGCCGATCAATTGTACCGCCCATATTCACGATGATGGCTGTGACGTATGGGCACCAACTCAACATCCAATGATGGCCCTTGGTGCAGCGAGAGAGGCATACCACACACAACTTGGTAAATGGAGTTCAAAAGTTCTTCGTAAACTTGGAATATCTGATAATGTTAGAGTTCATACCA
>NZ_LWFE01000422.1:0-995 GCF_001635675.1 Oleiphilus sp. HI0061
TGAAATATACAGATTGTTGTCAAATACTTTTTTGAGACTTGCGGCGATATCATCACTAAGACTTTCTGAAAAGTTTTGCACAAATAAATAGGGCGGGTACCACTCAATATTCAGACTGCTTAGCGCTTCAAAGTATTTACCTCTGCCATGGAAAACGCGAGCCGCTCTATCTTGGTAGCGAGATAGATTGCTAAGTAGTTCTTGTTGAAGAATATCGTTCGTTTGTGCTGACATATAGTGGTTCGTTTTTATCTAGGTTTGAGACTTTGGTGCAAAAAAAGGGGAGTCAAATGACTCCCCTTTCGGTTTAGGCTGCGAATTATGCCACAGACAGACTAGGTTCTGAAGAAACGAACCAATTGTTGCATCTTACTCGCCTGGTCACTCATAGACCTTGACGCAGCGGCAGTTTCTTCAACCAAGGCTGCGTTTTGTTGTGTCATCTCATCCATTTGCGAAATGGCCTGGTTGATCTGTCCAATTCCGTTAGATTGTTCTTTGGCAGCAACATTGACGCTTTCTATACGGCGTGCAACTTGCTCTACGGAGTGGACGATGCCATTTAAGGTTTCACCTGTCTGATTGACTAACATTGAGCCTGACTCGACTTTATTGACACTGTCGCGAATAAGGTCTTTGATCTCTTTCGCGGCACTGGCGGAGCGTTGGGACAAGGTTCGAACTTCACCTGCCACCACTGCAAAACCACGTCCGTGTTCACCTGCCCTTGCGGCTTCCACAGCTGCGTTAAGTGCCAATAAGTTAGTTTGGAAAGCTATCTCATCAATGACGCCGATAATGTCATTAATCTTGTTGCTGGATTCAGAAATTTCTTTCATCGCCTCAACCGCCTGATTAACAACTTGTCCGCCTGACTCGGCTTTCACACGAGCATCGTTAGCTTCGTAGTTTGCATCGTCTGAGTTCTTCTCGCTTTCTTTCACCGTACTGGTAATTTCTTCCATGCTGGCAGCGGTTTCTTCCAGAGAGCTGGC
>NZ_LWFE01000423.1:0-741 GCF_001635675.1 Oleiphilus sp. HI0061
ATTAATAACCAGGTTGGCTTTACCACCAATAAGCGTGAAGACACGCGCTCAACAGAGTATTGTACCGACGTTGCAAAGATGATCGAAGCGCCAATCTTGCATGTAAATGGTGATGACCCCGAAGCTGTTTTGTTTGCTACTCAGGTTGCAATTGATTTCCGCAATCAGTTTAAGAAAGATGTCGTTATTGACTTGTTCTGCTATCGCCGTCGTGGTCATAACGAGGCGGATGAGCCTTCGGGCACGCAGCCATTAATGTATCAAGTGATCAAGAGCTTGAAGACAACTCGTTCTATCTACTCTGAGCGCTTACTTGAAGAGCAGGTGATCTCACAAGAACAGTCTAAAAAGCTTGAAAATGACTACCGTTCAGCACTAGAGAACGGTGATCATGTTACCAAGAGTTTGGTTCTGGAACCGAATAAGTCTATGTATGTTGACTGGACGCCATTCATTGGCCATGAGTGGACAGCTAAGGCTAAGACTTCGGTCAATGCCAAAACCTTGCAGCGTTTAGGTAAAAAGCTAGGTGCGATACATGAAGGCTTTCCTATTCAGAAGCAGGTTCAGAAGATCATTGAAGATCGAAATAAAATGAATCAGGGCGCAATGCCGCTGAACTGGGGTTATGGCGAGGTAATGGCTTATGCTAGTTTGCTAGCAGAAGGTCATGAAATTCGTATCTCAGGTCAAGATGTTGGTCGCGGTACCTTCTCTCATCGTCATGTTGTTTTACACAAC
>NZ_LWFE01000424.1:0-8690 GCF_001635675.1 Oleiphilus sp. HI0061
ACATCATTTTCCTGATAATCAAAAACAACTTCATGCGTCAGCGAGGCATAGACCATGTAACCGCCAGTCGTATGAAGAACACCTTTAGGCTTACCCGTCGAACCAGAGGTATAAAGCATAAAGAGCGGGTCTTCGGCATTCATTGGCTCAGGTTCACACTCACTCGAAGCACCTGCCAAAAGTTCATGATACCAAAGGTCTCGACCCTCGACCCAATTAACATCATTGCCGGTGCGTTTTAACACAAAGACATTTTCAACCGTCGTGACCGCATCGGTTTCAATCGCTGCATCGACATTTTTCTTTAGAGGAATCGCTTTGGCACCACGTACGCCTTCATCAGCCGTCACGACCCATTTCGCTGCACCGTCAGCGATACGAGCAGCCAAGGCTTCAGGAGAAAAACCACCAAACACAACAGAATGAATGGCACCAATACGAGCACAGGCCAACATCGCTACAGCAGTTTCAGGAACATTAGGCATATAGATAGTGACAATGTCGCCCTTTTTTACACCTGTTTGTCGCATGGCGTTGGCAAACTTACACGTTTCTTCGTACAGCTCTCGATAGGAAATATGCTTAGAAGAATCTAGCTCATCTCCCTCAAAGATAACTGCAGTCTGTTCACCACGCTCAGCCAAGTGGCGATCTAGACAATTTACCGAAGCATTCAAGACACCGTCGTAATACCAGCGAATATGCAAATCATTAGAAGAAAACGATACATCTTTTACCTGGGAATAAGGTTTGATCCATTCAAGGCGCTTTCCCTGCTCTGCCCAGAACGATTCATTGTCATCCTGCGACTGCTGATAAAGCGCTTGATAACGGTCTTGATCGATATTAGTGCGGGCTTTAGCCTGCGCGTGAATGGGATAAACTTTTTGATTACTCATGAGATGTCTCCGGTCCTTGTAGAGCCTCACTATTCAGAGTCTCTTTTTATTCTTTATGAGTCACCGGAAGAGTCGACTAAAGACGCATACTTGATTGATTCTAATAAACTTTCCAGTGGTATATCTTCAGCTGAGGAGCGAATTGCTCGCGCTAGAACTTGTTGATCACCAAAACCAGAAGCGTCATAACGGGCTTTGGATTGTCTGAGCTTTATCGACTGGCGGTATTCATCCAAACCGATGCGTTCATAATCAGACAATAACAATTGTTTTTGTTCTTCACTCAACTGATCAGGATCCAGAGAATGCAGCAAGCTATGAAGAAGGTCAACTGCTGCATTGCCCAGACGATCACCAAAACTGTAAATACACCCAGACAACAAAGTCACCATCTGTTCGGGTGTTGTATTTTTATCGCTAAAGAAGTTATTTAAACGAAGCCGTAGATCGACCCATGCATCTTCAGAATGCTCTGATAGCGGCTCCTCTACTAGCTCTGCTTTTTGCTCAACATAACGTTCAACGCTAGCTTCAACGCCGGAATCCAAAGCATTGTCTTCAACATGGATCTCTGATTCAGGAGACAAGTCGCCTTGAGCTTCCCGAACTTGGTCAAGCAAGGTTTGTTCATAACTCGAGACCGCTCTTTTATTCCCCTGGGATTGCTCTCCTGCCGAGCTAAAGCTTGCCATTTGCTCACGCAGCTTATCAAAAGAGCCCGGTTTATGAAGAGACGTCGTTTTTCTTGTCGAAGCCGCTTGTTTGGCCGCGATGCTTTTCTGTGGGCGAGCGACTTGTCGCTCTACTACTTTTTGCCAATAGGCGCTAAAGGCCAAACGCGGAACGCCTGTCTGGCTAAACAGGTCATCTATTTTTTCTGCTAAGCGATAAAAACAACGAGCGGAAGGATCGGTTTTAGGATAAAGCGCAACAGGACGCTGCAAGCTGACTGCCGCTCGCATGCTTTCATCCATCCATACCGAGCCCAGGTATTCTGTATTCAGGTCCAGATACTTACTAACGGCTTGTGAAAAGCGCTGAAAGACCTTCTTAGCTTGCGCCGCATTAGAGACCATATTGACAACAATCTGAACCTCTCGTCGATAACCGCGGCGTTTGAGCACCTTAAGCAGAGAGAACGCATCAGTTAAAGAGGTTGGCTCGGGGGTCACCACAACGACAGCAACTTGAGACGCGGCAATAAAATGAAGAACGGTTGGAGAAATACCCGCGGCTGTGTCGACCATCATATAGTCATAATGAGGCTCAATTGCACGAATAGAAGTCACCAGCCTTTGTTGCTGCCCGACATCCAACTCAACACACTGAGCGAAACCCGATGCTCCTGGAATGACCTGGATACCCTCGGGCCCTTCGAGCACGATATCCTGAATCGACTTTTCACCCGTGAACAAATGCTCCAGCGTATAGGCGGGATAGAGCCCCAACATGATATTGGTATTAGCTAAGCCGGTATCACCATCTAGCAAGCACACTTTGGAGCCGCTTTTTGACAAAGCAATCGCCAGATTAATTGAAACACTCGTCTTACCTACACCACCTTTTCCGCCAGTGATCGCGATTACACGGGGTATTTTATTCTTGTCTAGCATCACCGCAAAAAGGCCTTTCAAGGTAACAGTTTTAATACTAAATTCAGTGCGCTTGCCCTGCAGGCAATACGTTTTAGGTTCAAACAAACACATTACCATGCGCACATCATGAACTCGCCCATTCTACCGACTTTAAGATAGATAAAACACCAAATCACGCACAACAACCAAGTAGTATTTTTCTAGTAGCAAATCTCACTTTTAAACAATTACTTAAAAAAAGTGCAATAAATGTTTAATTTGTATAGAGTATTGTCTAATATATGCTCAATAATAACGTTCTTTAAAAGACGATTTTTTATCATAAAAAGCCATGACTACAGACAACACACAACAAATAATGAACGAATTGAAGGTAAATAAGCTACCTTCTCTTCCTCATGTATTGGTTGAAATGCTGGAAGCTTGTCAGGAAGACGGCGCAACCTTTCAGCGAATGTCACAAATAATTAGTCATGATGCTGCGATCACCGCACGCGTTATATCCCTGGCAAATTCGTCGTTCTACAATCGCGGAACCGAAATAAAAAGTATTGAGCGCGCTCTACTTGTTTTGGGTACCGATACAATCAAGACGATTGTTATCACTGCGGCGGTACAACAATTCTTCTCGGGCTTTAAGAGTCAACACCTCGTTTTTTTGAAACAGTTCTGGAAGCACTCTCTGAGCACAGCTTTAATTGCAAAAGCATTAGCGATCCTGACCAGCTACCCTAATCCTGATGAAGCCTATCTGACTGCATTGCTTCACAACATCGGGGAGGTGGTTCTCGACAGTCACTTTCCACAAGAGTATGCAGAACTTCGTAGTAAGCCAGAGGTTCTTACTCATAAGCTCTGTAAATTTGAGCAAGAAGCATTTTCAGTTGACCATACTCAAATAGGAGCATGGCTCGCAAAAGAGTGGAACTTAAGTAGCTTTGCTGTTGATGCGATTGAGTTCCATCACGCCGAGCCTGAATCTATTCAGGATGCTCATCACCTGGTTAAGCTCATATACCTTTCAAGCCAGTTAGGCACTTTTCAGCAGGATTATTTCTCAGGCGACAGTTTCGCAGACTTGGGTTACCAATTATTTGAACTAAACAGCGCACTACTAAAAGAAATTGTCTTTAAAGTCGAAGGCGATGTTAAAGAAATGGCCAAGACTCTAAATATCGAAATAGACATTCAAGCCGACATAGATAGTGAAAACGATAAAAAAGCCCAAGTAAAGCTGGCCGAGCAAGTCCGAAAGATTGGTCTTATCCAGAATGTTAGCACTGAACTGAGTCACGCCCAAAACCGAGATGAGCTAGGAAGGTCACTACGCACGAGCCTTGAGCTACTTTTTGGTTTTAGCCAAAGCGAAGTCTACTGGTTTAACCCCGAATCTAAAGAGCTCGTTTCAGGCCAGGCACATGGCGACAATGAAGTACCTATTAAAGTGAAACTAAGTAATGAGCGCAGCCTAGTCGCGCAGTCAGCCGCAAGAAACCAGGTAATGTGCTCACTTGACCACAATATTGAGGCCTCAAGCTCAGCCAATGACTCAAACAACTTATCAGTTGTCGATCAGCAGATAACTAGGGGACTCAATAGCACGGGTATTGTTTGCTGTCCGATTCGGACTCATGAAGACTTATTTTGCGTATTGGTGATTGCCTGTGAACACTCTCTGAGCCAAAGCTCACACCAAATACGTTTATTAAAGTACTTTACCGAGGAAATGGCCCAGGCTTGCAGTAAGACCACGGAAAAAATTACACGCATTGAGAGCGATGCCAGCACTGAAGCTATGGCACAGCGAGCCAGGGAAATAGCCCACGAAGCCAACAACCCCTTAAACATCATTAATAACTATTTGGTCTCTTTGTCTAACAAACTAACGGGGCCTGCAGAAAGTTACGAGCAACACGAGCTAGCTGAAGAGCTTGATATTGTCAGAGAAGAACTAAATAGAACAAGTCAGATTATTTTACGTTTACGCGACCTAAAACAAGAAGCCGTCGAAACACAGTCCGGCGTCGACATTAATACCGAAATCAAGAATCTTTGCACCTTATATGAGCATTCTTTATTCGTCTTGCACGACACTTCCTATCAGCTAGACTTAGATCAGGACTTGAAGCGAATCGGCACGAAAAGGAACCAGTTCAAGCAAATCATTACAAATCTGATTAAAAACGCCTCGGAAGCAATGCCTGAAGGCGGCATTATTTTTATCAGCACGGCAGCCAATATCAACCTTAATGGCCAGGGTTACGTAGAAATCCTGATCAAGGACCAAGGCCCAGGCCTGCCAGAAGAAATAGCAAAAAGCCTTTTTAAACCTGTTACCTCAACAAAAGGTGACGGACACTCAGGCTTGGGCCTGAGTATTACCAAAAACCTCGTCAGGGATGCTAAAGGTACCATTAGTTGTAGAAGCAACGAAAAAGGAACGACGTTTCAAATCTTTCTTCCTCAAGAAAGCCTATAGTCCATGTGTATGGAAGCGACTATAGGAGAGGAATATGGAGCAGTAATGAACGTAGTGATTACGTAGTGGTCAAGAGTTAGCATGAAAATACAAAAAACAGAGCAGAATCTAAGTCTGCAAACTGAACAAGCCTGCATTCTTATCGTCGACGATGAGTATCGCCTACTTAAAAGTCTTGAGAACCTTCTACTCAACAAAGGCTATCAAGTTGTTTGCGCACATGGTGGCCTGCAGGCCTGTGAAAAGCTATCATCAGAAGACTTTGATCTAGTTCTTCTTGATCTGAATATGGCTGATCTCAATGGTCATCAAGTGATGGACTTTATCACTCAAAAAGAAATCGATGTTGCAACAATTGTTGTCAGCGGCGAGTCTTCTTTTTCTGCGGTAAGCAAAGCTTTACGACGTGGCGCGTATGATTACTTGCGTAAGCCCTATGACCCTGAAGAACTGCTTTCTACCATGGAAAGCGCCCTGCAGAAGGTGATGCTTGAAAAAGCACACCACGCTATGCAATCGAGACTACAAAAATCTGAAGAACTTCACCGCTACATCGTTAACAGTTCTCCTGATATCGTTTTCATGCTCGACAAAAGTGGTCGATTCACTTTTCTGAACAACAAAGTAGAAAGCATTCTTGGTTATAAGAAAACAGACTTAATCGGCCGAAACTACCTGGATATTATTGAAGAGAATGACCTGGAGCGTGCCAGCTATCTATTTGAGGAACAGTTCGGTAAAAAACAGGATACCTGGTCTTCAGAGTTGCGCCTGAAAGCTAAAAAATCAGACCATACAGCGCGCTATTTTGAAGTCACTTTCTTCCCTATTGAGCGTAAAGTAAGAACCTCAGTTACAGACATTTCCGGAAAAAAGAAAACGCTTACCAAAGTGATTGGCACCTATGGAACAGCTCGTGACATTACCGAGCGAAAAGAAGCCGAAGAGTTTATTAACTTTCAGGCCTATCACGACCTTCTTACACGCCTCCCGAACAGAGCGCTGTTTAAAGACCGTCTAAACATCTCTATCGCGCAGGCCAAACGAAACAAGAATCATGTCGCCGTCATGTTCCTGGATCTGGATCGCTTTAAAGTGGTCAACGATACTTTGGGGCACGCTATGGGCGACCGCTTATTGCAGTCTGTGGCCCTTCGCCTTGAAAGCTGCGTCAGAAAGTGTGATACCTTATCTCGTTTTGGTGGAGATGAATTCACCCTACTTCTGCCATCAATTTCTTCGCCTGAAGATGCCAGAACCATTGCCAAGAAAGTCATTTCAACACTCAAAGCCCCTTTCGACCTGGGTGAGCATGAAGTATTTGTCGGCGTAAGTATTGGTATTGCCGTCTACCCTAATGGCGGGAACACGGTTGACCAGCTCATCCAAAATGCCGATGTTGCTATGTACCATGTAAAGGGACGCGGTAAAGATGGTTACCAGTACTACAGCGAAGATATGGCCATCCACACCTCAAATCGTTTGAGCCTGGAAAGAGACCTTAGAAACGCACTGGAACGTAACCAGTTCAAAGTTTATTATCAGCCTCAAATTTCTGCCAAGACAGGTAAGACCATCGGTGTTGAAGCGCTGGTAAGATGGCAGCATCCTGAGCGTGGTCTAATCTATCCTGGCGAGTTTATTCCTTTAGCCGAAGAAACCCGACTAATGTCTGATATTAGCGACTGGGTACTGCATTCGGCCTGTAAAGAAATTAAATCCTGGATCGACAGCGGCCAAAGTGACATTCGCTTATCAGTAAACTTCTCACCTCTCCAGGTTGAACACCCGCGCTTTGTACAGCGTTTACTATCCAGCTTGCGCCAGGCAGATTTCCCGCCCGGAAATCTCGAAATCGAGCTCACTGAAAATGTTATTATGAACGACCTTGAGAATATGACTCAAAAACTCAGACAACTCTCTGAGCATGGCGTCACCATTGCCATTGACGACTTTGGCACGGGTTATTCATCACTGAACTATATTCATAAACTGCCTATTCATACTTTGAAAGTAGACCAGTCCTTCATCAAGGATATTGAAGATACACACGATGATGCCTGCATCGTTAATGCTATTGTATCCATGGCCCACGGCCTGAAACTCAATATTGTTGCCGAAGGCGTCGAAACCGAGACTCAACTAAGTTACCTAAAGTCTTTGGGCTGCCAGGAGATTCAAGGCTTCTATTTTGGTAGAGCCGTTCCAGGCCGTGACGCACTTGAACAGATTAACAACAATGCGAGCCAGCTTATTGAGATATAAGCTGGCCTTTTTCCTCAGAACATCCATAATAATGCAAAGCCTTATAGTCAAACCTGCCTCTTCTCTTTGAAAGCTCAAACCATGTTAGACAAATACAGATTAATTGGACGTTCCTACGACACTTTAAGCAAACTATATAGCGGCAATGCTATACAGGAATGCCGCTTAGCGATGCTTGATGAAGAACTCGTCAAGACTGGTAGTAAAGTCTTATTTGCTGGTGCGGGACAAGGTGATGATGCCATTAGAGCAGCTGAACTCGGTGCTGAATCGACATTAATTGATTTATCACCAACAATGATGGATACCAACCTCAAACTTATTGAGAAGCACCCCGATAAGGAGTCACTCAATATTAAACCTATCCTTGGTGACATACTCAAGCATGAAGCAAAAGCTAATTATGATGTCGTGGTTGCCAACTTCTTTCTAACAGTATTTGAGAAAGACAAAATGAATGCGGTGTTAGACCACCTGATCAAACTGTGTAAACCAGGTGGCTACGTGATTATTGGTGATTTTAAAACTGCCAGTGGCAATATATTTCAAAAGACTGCTCAGCAAGCCTACTGGCTAACCGCCGCAACGGCTTTCTTTGCGGTCGCAGGCAATGCTATTCATGGCCTTTACAATTACGCAGACCTACTTGAAAAGAAGGGTTTGAAGCTCTGTAAAGAGCAGACTTTTAGCGTACTGGGCCAACCCGCATTTCAGTCCATACTGGCCGAGAAACAGTGAAGCTGGTATTGAGCTAAGCCCAAGGCTTGTAATGATTCCGAGAACACCTCTTCATTAGGCGTCATCTCAGAAAAATAAATCTGATGAATCGCGTTCTTTGTAGAGAGATCTTGCCCTGGAATAACCCCCTGCTCACCAGCCAACAAATGCTGCACTCGCTTTGCAATCGCTTCACCGGAATCTACCCAGCTTACCTGGGGAAGCAAGGCACTAAGCTGATCTTTAAGTAAAGGGAAATGAGTACATCCCAAGACAACCACATCTACCCTTGAGCCATCGACTTCTTGTTTAAACGGTGCCAGCACTCGAGCAAGAAGTGCTTGATCAACTGGGTAACCCGACAAGTGCATTTCGGCTTGTTCAACAAGCTCACTGCTACCAATTCGAACCACGCAACAATGACTTGCATAGTCCTTAATTAATTGATCTGTATATTGGCGCTTAACCGTTGCCGGAGTCGCTAATAACCCTATCACCGCGCTTTGGGTCATCTGGGCTGCGGGCTTTATAGCGGGTACAACGCCGACAAAGGGCACATCAAACTCCGCCCGTAAATCCGGCAGGACTAGGGTGCTAACAGTATTACAAGCCAGAACAACCAGCTCTGGCTTATGTTGGAGCAACATTGCCGAGACAACTTCTCTTAAGCGTTGCCGAAGCACCTGCTCCGGCAACAAACCATAAGGGAAGTAAGCGTCGTCTGCAAAATAGATA
>NZ_LWFE01000425.1:0-1342 GCF_001635675.1 Oleiphilus sp. HI0061
TTTGAGAAGGCAGATAGCCAACGGTCATCAGATATCGCTAAAATTTCATCTGAGGATAAGGGGGAGTTAAGCGTGGCATTAACTTGCATTGCCCCGCCGTGACGAGCATAGGCTCTTTCTTCAATTTCCGTAAAAGACATCATCGCTAATGGTCATCCTTATATTCTGCTGCAATCTCCGTAAACTCGCCCTCACACGATATGAAAGCAGCCACCACTCTGGGNTCGAAGTGGCTCCCTTCACCATCAAGGATAATTGACTTAGCTTTGTCATGATCAAAAGCTGGCTTGTATACACGTTTACTAATCAAAGCATCGTAGACATCTGCCAAAGCCATTAAACGCGCAGACAGTGGAATAGCATCACCCTTTAAGCCTTGAGGATATCCGCTACCATCCCATTTTTCATGATGAGAGGCGGCAATCTCTCGTGCATAACGCAAGAAAGAATTGCTTCCCAAGCGGGCTTCGGCAACCGCTAAAGAGTCTGCCCCCAATTGCGCATGCGTTTTCATGATCATGAACTCTTCATCTGTTAGCTTGCCTGGCTTGAGCAAGATACTATCTGGAATACCTACTTTACCCACATCATGCAAAGGTGCCGACTTATATAAAAGATCCACCGTCTCAGCATCCAGATAGTCTTTGAAGTCGGGATGTGCACTCAAATGTTCCGCTAGCACACGGACGTAATGCTGAGTTCTCAGAATATGGCCACCGGTTTCATTGTCCCGGGTTTCTGCAAGCGAAGCTAGCGCTAGCACAGACACATCTCGAGTCAATTGAAGTTCGTCCCTATGCTGCTGCAAACTGGCAATCATCGCATTGGTACCCTCAGCCATACGCCCAAACTCATCATGACTGACTACCGGCACTCGCTGTTCCAGGTCACCATTCATCACCTCAAACAAGGTATGATTCTGGTAATAAAGGTACATATTCAAGTTTGTCACATAGGAATATATGATCCGAATACTATATACCAAGAGGACAGCAGCGACGAAGGCTACCTCTTTGAGAATGCTAATGCGCGCATCATTTATATCCAAATAACGGCTACTATCGACCAACCAACTTAGGTCTTTATTAATAACCAAAAAGAATACCGTCGAGATACTGAATACCAATACAATTGCCGCCGCCGAGAACTTCTTACCAAAGGAAAGAAAGTTCTCCCTTAACTGCAATGCCATCGACTGCTTAATGAGATATTGAGCAATATCTTTCTCTCTACCTAAAGATAAATCCAGCGCCACAAACGCGCCGAGTATTAAGGTGCCCATCACAACCTTTAATAAACTATCTAAAGGGGCGCCATGAAACACTAAATTGTGAATATTCAG
>NZ_LWFE01000426.1:0-790 GCF_001635675.1 Oleiphilus sp. HI0061
CTATTTCTATGAATTAGCGTCAGCGCAATTCGGCTTCTCTGAAGATGTTCTACAACAAGTTCAGGCCTTCCACTTTAAGTGTGGGCAAGGCGCGAAAACGGGTACCGGAGGTCATCTTCCAGGAGCCAAAGTGCGTGGAAAGGTTGCTGAGGTAAGAGGTTTGGCTGAAGGTGTGGATGCTATATCGCCTTCTTGTTTTCCTGAGATGAATGGCCCTAAAGATTTTAAACACTTCGCTGATCGCATTCGTGAGGTGTCGGGTGGTATCCCCATTGGCATGAAGTTATCTGCTAATCATATCGAGAGAGACATTGAGTTTGCCTTGCAAGCCAGTGCAGACTATCTGATTCTCGATGGCCGTGGTGGTGGTACTGGTGCAGCACCGAG
Organism: Oleiphilus sp. HI0061; assembly: GCF_001635675.1. Classification (NCBI taxonomy): domain Bacteria; kingdom Pseudomonadati; phylum Pseudomonadota; class Gammaproteobacteria; order Oceanospirillales; family Oleiphilaceae; genus Oleiphilus; species Oleiphilus sp. HI0061. The sequence goes on from NZ_LWFE01000426.1 coordinate 388, forward strand.
TTTGTTTAGAGATCATATTTCTGTGCCTACTTTGCCAGCCTTGGCACGCGCTAGGCGCTACCTGGATGACCGTAAACGTCATGATGTCACGCTAATAATTACTGGTGGTTTGCGAGTGCCCTCAGACTTTATCAAAGCAATGTGCCTAGGGGCCGATGGCATTGCGATCTCAAACTCTGCTTTGCAATCTATTGGCTGCGTTGCTGCCAGGATGTGCAATACCAACCTTTGTCCGGCAGGCATTGCGACACAAAAACCTGAACTCAGAGCTAAGCTGGATATTGACACCTCTGCACAGCAGCTTGAACNCTTCTTTAAATCCTCGACACACTTGATGCAAGTGATGGCGAGAGCGTGTGGCCATGACCATTTGAGTAAGTTTACTCTGCAAGATATTGCGACT
>NZ_LWFE01000427.1:0-951 GCF_001635675.1 Oleiphilus sp. HI0061
GCTTGCCCCAGAATAACACCACCACCCGCATAGATTACCGGACGCTTAGCTGCCAATAACATATCGACCGCTTTCTTAATCTGACCAGAATGCCCTCTTACCGGCGGCGTATAAGAACGCAACTTCACCTTTTTGGGGTAAACGTATTCAAAACGTTCATTTGGCGCCGTCATATCCTTAGGAATATCCACAACAACCGGCCCCGGACGACCCGACTGCGCAATATAGAAAGCCTTTTTCAAGACCTCTGGTATTTCTGAGGCATGCCTTACAGCCATATTATGCTTAACAACAGGACGAGATACGCCCATCATATCGGTTTCCTGAAAAGCATCTTCACCAATTAAGGTTGAAGGCACCTGCCCGCAAAGCACAACCATTGGAATAGAATCCATAAAGGCTGTAGCAATACCTGTAATTGTATTCGTCGCACCAGGTCCAGACGTAACGAGCACGACACCCGCCTTACCAGACGCTCGCGCGTAACCATCCGCCATATGAACAGCTGCCTGCTCATGACGAACCAAAATATGTTCAACTTTATCCTGTCTGAAAAGCGCATCATAAATATGCAGCGCTGCACCACCAGGATAACCGTATATGTACTCGACACCCTCGTCTTGTAAAAAACGAGCAATCATATCGGCGCCAGATAATAGCTCCACGATAATTACCTTCTGTTAAATAGTTTATGGAAGCTTAATCCGAGTTAACTCTCACTTCTTTTGGAAGTGCACTGGATGCAATCTAGCGTTACTTTGATGGTAAATTTGGCGTAGAGTTTCGCCATAAAGTCCAGCACTTTTATGTCATGCTAGACTCCTGTTTTACCACTGCCTCTTACATTTTCTATCAAGCAAAGTAAGAAGCTCAAATACGCTGGGGGATACTATTACCGTCAAACGATTAACGTTGAAAAACGACACTTGTAAAACCCTAGAAAAAGCAACC
>NZ_LWFE01000428.1:0-823 GCF_001635675.1 Oleiphilus sp. HI0061
CAGGCAGTACAAAACTGGCGCGTAAACCCGGTTGAAGTGGATGATGTGCCGATCATGATGTTGGCTTTGTATTCCAAAGGCGATGCTAGCGATTATGACTTAAGGCGGGTAGCGGAAGAGCTGTCGACTTATATACAGGCAATTCCTGATACCAGTGAAGTCAAGGTAACGGGGGGCCGAGAACGAACGATAAGGATTTTTTTACAGCCCGAAAGTTTGGCAGCGCGTCAAAGTACTTCGGCAGACGTCTTGCAAGCTTTACAGGTGTCCAATCTGCTTCAAAGTAGCGGCAACTGGTTCGTTGACAATGAGTCTATTCAACTCGAAAGCGGCGACTTTATCCGCGACCTTAGTAGTCTAAAACAGACGGTGGTCAATGTTGTCGATGGGATTCCGGTAACGCTTCAGGATGTAGCTGAAATTGTTGACGGCCCTGCCAATGCGAGTACTTATACCTGGTTGGATTTTGCTGAAACACATCCAGAATTTGAAGGGGTCCCGATCGCCGCACGTAGTGATTTACCGATGTCGGTTATCAGTGTCGCCAAACAGCCGGGAAGCAATGCAGTCAGTGTGGCTCAGGAAGTTCATAAGCTTATTGCAGCGCTAAAGTCAGATTTATTGCCGACAAGTATCGGCATAGAAGTGCTACGTGATTACGGTGCAACGGCGAATGAGAAGGTTGATAACCTAACGAGTAGCTTGGCCTTTGCGGTCTTTACCGTGGTGGTGTTTATCGCGGTTTTCCTTGGCTGGCGCCCTGCTTTAGTTGTTGGTATTGCGGTACCCATTAGTTACGGGGTGACCTTGGCCTTGGATATGG
>NZ_LWFE01000429.1:0-1217 GCF_001635675.1 Oleiphilus sp. HI0061
ATAAAACACAAGCGGGTTTTAGCGAAAAGCTTTTATTTTTACCGGTTTATATCCAATAATTAATAATCTACAAAAAAGGTGACCAGGCAGGCTCCAGCACATCGCCCTTATTAGATGGTAAAAAATATTTCGCACCACCATCAACCGATACCACCGCTAAAACTTTGCTACCACCGCGCAAGGTCGAATATATAATCATACGCCCATTTGGTGAAACACTTGGCGACTCATCCAGCGATGTTGAGGTGAGAATTCTTTGATCCCCCGTCTCGATATCTATTTCTGCAATATGAAAACCTTGATCACCCGGCTCGGTACTTTTGTGGACGTAAAAAATACTATTACCGTCGCGGCTGTAGCGAGGCCTGGTATTATACTTCCCAACAAAGCTCAAGCGCTCCGGAATACGATCTCTCAGAGACATACGATAAACCTGTGGGCTCCCGCCCCTGTCACTTGTAAATACGACACTTTTACCGTCCTGTGACCAGCTTGCCTCGGTATCAATACCTGAGTCGAATGTTAATCGCTCAGTGCGATCACGAGCCAAGTCATAACTATATAACTCGGCGTTGCCATCTTTCGACAAGGTCATTACCAGAGAGGAATCATCTGGCGACCACATAGGCGAGTCATTCAAGCCTTTAAACGAGGTCACCTTTCTTTGATTTCCTGAAATCACATGCTGAATGTAAATTGCTGGGCGACCAGAGTCATAAGACACGTAAGTCAGGTGCTGCCCATCATTAGACCATGAAGGAGACAACATAGGCTCGCGACTAGTAAACAGTGTATAAGCCCCTTTCCCATCAGCATCTGCAACATTTAGGCGGTACTGACGCTGCTTGTTGGTTAACTCTTTAACGGTTATATATGCGATCTTGGTAGAAAACACGCCTTGGACACCCGTAATCTGCTGATACACACGGTCACTAATATAATGCGCTGTTTTTCTAAGGCTTGTAGGGCTTGCTTTTACTCGCTCGCTAATGAGAGATTTTTGAGTAAAGATATCAACAAGTTCATAGTCTACTATTACCTGCTTAGAACCATTTTGATGCGTGACACTCCCAACAACAATATAACTCTGCCCTAGCCTACGCCAGTCTCTGAAGTGCACCTGGTCGAAGCGTTCAGGTAAGCCGAGCATACGCGAGGTCGGCAAGGTATCAAAATCACCACTTCGTTGAAGATTGTTTGCAATAATTTTGGATACA
>NZ_LWFE01000430.1:0-682 GCF_001635675.1 Oleiphilus sp. HI0061
TCACGAAAAATGATGTGCGAGAGTGCTTATCAATTAACTCGGGCTAATCTTAGAAACAGGATCGATGAGCTCGAAAAAGTACTGGCACCAGCGGGTGTACGAGTCCGAAAAGATATTCTATTTGATGAGCAGAGAACACTCAGTACAGGTCTGTATGGTGAGGCCTTGCCAACCTACCAGGGTAGCCAGGAAAGCAGGCCCAAGACAATCAAAGTAAAGGGCGGTTCGTCTGGTGGTGACAGCTATTTTGAAAGAGTCTCTCAGAAAGTAGTATCTATGTTTTAAGATTAATTGGGGTCAGAGTAGAATGGCACTTACTTAAGCTAGGACGCGCTCCGACGCTTGTCATTCCCGCTATGCCCCATCGTCATTGCCGCGCAGGCGGCAATCTATTGTTTTGAATCCTACACGACTAAACAAAAAAGAAGACTTCTCGTCGCTGCATGATTTAATGCGTTTAGTTTTACTTTTAATGTGTCGCATAACTCGTAAAAACAATGGATTCCCTTATTCAAGGGAATGACGTCTTTGTTTGCCTTAAGTAAGTGCCATTGGGGTCAGAGTAAAAGCGAAGGTTTTTCCTCTGACCCTGATGATTTAATGATTACAAAATATATTGGCTTAAATCTTCATCTTCAGACAACTCATCGAGTTGCTCTTTAACGTAGTCAGCTGTCACTTC
>NZ_LWFE01000431.1:0-1241 GCF_001635675.1 Oleiphilus sp. HI0061
AGTCGAAACGCCGGTGAAGAGTGTAGGGCCTAACCAGTTGCCATTAGGGTAACCTTCTACAACAATGTTTCGACCATCTATCAAGCAGTTAGCACCTTGATCTATTCCTTTTTGAATCAAGCCTGAAACACGCTCTACAGCCTGAGGACTAATCAAAGGCCCATAAGCTGAATCAGGTGAGTCCCAAGTGCCGGGCTTAACCGCTTTTAGGCGTTCAGCGAGCTCATCTGCCCAGACGATTGTTTCGCCAACAAAAACAATCACGCTAATTGCCATGCAGCGTTGTCCGGCAGCGCCAACCGTAGCGCCGACTAATGCGTTCATGACGGTGTCTTTGTCGGCATCAGGTAGTACGACCATGTGATTTTTCGCACCGGCAAAGCATTGAGCACGCTTCATCTCGCGAGTGGTTGTTAGATACACATCTTTGGCAACAGGTACTGAACCAACAAATGAGGTCGCCAGAATATCAGGATGTTTAATAAGTTGGTGAACCTGGTCTTTGCCACCATGAATCATTTGCACCAGACCTTTGGGTGCCCCGGCTTCCTGGAATAGCTCTAATAAACGAACAGTCGCTAAGGGAACTTGCTCAGAGGGCTTAAGGATCATGGCGTTTCCACAGGCTGTTGCCATAGGGAACATCCAAAGCGGAATCATTGCCGGAAAGTTAAACGGGGTAATACCGAGCGTCACACCAAGCGGCTGGGTCAGGCTATAGGTATCTACGCCCTTAGCAACATTTTCGACAGTCTCACCCATTAACAGGGAAGGAATGTTGCAAGCATGCTCGACAACTTCAATACCGCGCCATACATCACCCATAGCATCTTCAATATTTTTACCCGTGTCTTTAGCAAGAATCTCGGCAATCTCACGCTGATGTTCCTTTAACAAATACTGGTAACGTAGCATCAAGCGAGCGCGCTCACTGACAGGGGTTTCTTTCCACTCTAAGAATGCGGCTTTGGCGCCTTCAACGGCGCGATCAATTTCGCCTTTCGTGGCGAATGAGACCTCTGCAAGTACCTCTTGTGTCGCGGGGTTAAGAACGTTTTGTTTTTGCACGCTTTCACTGTGAACAAATTCGCCATTGATTAAGAGTGGAACTTGATGAGGCATGATTGGAGTCCTTATTATTCTTTATGCAGTATTTAGAATGCTAATGAAGGTCGTAGACGAGTAAAACTTATATTTCTAATGTTTTATATTTGATAGCCACTCTACTAACAATTATGCAT
>NZ_LWFE01000432.1:0-1115 GCF_001635675.1 Oleiphilus sp. HI0061
TTATTGGATAAACTCAAGACTACTCCTGCCTTAGGTCGTTTAGTTATTGACTTAGACAAGGTCATCACTGGGCAAGAAGCTTACTCAATATCTCTTAAGGACGGAGATGAGCTATTCATCCCCGAGAAAAAGAGCTCAGTGACAGTTATTGGTGAAGTTCAGCTTCCAGTATCTCAACTATTCGAACAGGAGCTAGATTATTGGGATTATATCGAGCGCAGCGGTGGCTTAACGGATAAAGCCGATGATGAACGAATTTACATCATTAAGGCTAATGGCGGGGTTCAGATGCCTGGCTCGTCTAGTTGGTTTGCAAGTAATGATTCTCAACTAGCGCCGGGCGATACTGTGGTTGTGCCGCTTGATGCGGATAAAATTGACCAAGTTGTTTTGTGGCGTGATATGAGTCAGATTTTCTATCAGATTGCGTTGGGTGCTGCGGCTGTTGGGAGTTTATAAATGTCTGGAAATAATGTTGTATGGCACGATCAGGCGGTAGCAAAAGATGAACGCTCTGAATTAAAGAAACAAAAACCTTGTTTAATTTGGTTTACAGGTCTGAGTGGGGCCGGTAAGTCTACTGTGGCAAATGCCCTTGATCGATGGCTTCATGATAATGGCTACCATACTTATCTGCTTGATGGAGATAATGTTCGTCACGGCTTAAATAAAGACTTGGGCTTTTCTGATGAAGACAGAGTGGAAAATATTCGGAGAGTTGGAGAAGTTTCTGGGTTGTTTGTTGACGCGGGAATAATTACTTTGAGTGCGTTTATTTCTCCATTTCGAAGTGAACGACGCATGGTTCGTGATATGTTTTGTCCCGGAGAGTTTATCGAAGTATTTGTTAACACTCCGTTGGATGTATGTGAAGACCGTGACCCTAAAGGTTTGTATAAAAAAGCAAGAACCGGTGAAATCAAAAACTTTACCGGTATAAGCTCAGATTACGAAAACCCCGAGAAACCTGAAATTGTAGTTGATACAGCGACGACCTCCGTAGATGTATGTGTTGATAAGATTGTTCAATATTTGTGTTCTAACGCAGTAATTCCTGCTTATTCACTAAAAGAAGATAATACAGCTCAGGTGTCTTAAGTGGAAATGGATAATAA
>NZ_LWFE01000433.1:0-1051 GCF_001635675.1 Oleiphilus sp. HI0061
ACTACCGGGGGCAACGGTACGAATTAGTCCTGGGCTATCTACATTATTGTCGACAGTAATAAGTTGATTGTCTTCGCTTTGCCAGGTGACGAGGTGGGTGATGTCTTTAGTCGATGCATCGGTATATAAGCCACTTGCTTTGACTTGTTCTGTAAACCCAGCCGGAATACTTGTGTTATCGCTCGTCAGTGATATTGATTGAAGTGTCGCACTTGTTACTGTCACTAAACTAATACCACTGATTCCTTCTAGTTCGGCAGAGATCAGGGCTTCGCCTTCTGCATTAGCGCTGATAACCGGAGCGCTAGGGCTTTCTACGCTTGCAACAGTACTAGAGCTTGTGTTCCAGTTGGCCTCTTTACTGATATCAATTTGTTCTCCATCAGAATAGGAGCCTAAAGCAATGGCTTGTATTTGAAGCCCGTTAGCTAGGCTGATATTTCCTGGCTGAACTTCAATTGCGGTTAATACGGCGTCTTGAATGCTTAGACTAGTCGATATACTAATATCATCCAGGGTGGCGGAAATGTTTACGAATCCCAGTTCTAGTCCATTGACTAAACCTTCAGATAGCGCAGCGTTTGAAATAGAGCCTATTGCCGAGTCGCTCGATGTCCAGGTTACCTGTTCGGTGATGTCCTGAACTGAGCCGTCACTGTATGTTCCTTGAGCACTGAAACTTTGGCTTAGCCCCTTTGGTAGGGAGCTGTTAATAGGAAGAATACTTATATTGCTTAGTACTGCATTGCTTACCGTAACCGTACTGGCAGCATTATGGCCATCTAGCTCAGCACTCAGGCTTGAGCTGCCGATATCCAGTCCGCTAACAAGTGATGAGCCCGCTTCAATTGAGATTATTTCAGGAGAGTCAGCGCTCCAATTGACTTGGCTAGTAACATCTTGGTGGCTTTGATCAGTAAAAATGGCGGTGACGTTTACCTCGCTTTGAGTTCCTTTCGCTAGTGTGATCAATGGCGGGGTCAAAACCAGACTGTCGATTTGAGCCGGGCTGATAACAATGTTTTTTAACCCAGTTGTAGAGCCTTTAATA
>NZ_LWFE01000434.1:0-870 GCF_001635675.1 Oleiphilus sp. HI0061
ATCTTAAAGAAATTGGTTTGGTGCTCTCTGTTAGTGAGTCTCGAGTAAGTCAAATACATTCTCAAGCAGCGATGCGTTTGAAAGCTAGAATGAGTGATTGGCGTACCTGATTGCAGTTTGTCTTAGCCTGATCGAACTATTTGCTTAGACCTCTTTTCTCAAAGTTTGTCCCCCATGTAAGGGGAAAATAAAGCGAATAAAATTAATAAATTGGCTTGATTTTATATAGTTGTTAAGAAATGTGCCGATAAGTGAAACAAATATCAAAAAAAACTGGCTAGCCTAAGAACACCGACTAGACTTGTTTTTAGGTATTAAAATGTAATTTCGGGTATCGACATGAGTGGAGGTCGACTTGAATAAAGATATGAAAATTCTCGTAGTAGATGATTTTTCTACAATGAGACGAATTATTAAGAACCTATTGCGTGACCTAGGGTTTACTAATACTGATGAAGCTGACGATGGTAGTACTGCCTTACCAATGCTTCAAACAGGTAAGTATGACTTTCTGGTGACTGACTGGAATATGCCTGGGATGACTGGTATTGAGTTGCTTCAGCATGTTCGTTCTGACGATAACCTCAAAAGTCTTCCTGTGCTAATGGTAACGGCTGAGGCTAAACGAGATCAGATAGTTGCTGCCGCGCAAGCAGGTGTGAACGGTTATGTCGTTAAGCCATTTACCGCAGCTGTTTTAAAAGAGAAGATTGAGAAAATCTTCGAACGTATCGATTCCTAAGGCTGAGCGATTCATGACTGACGCAAAGCTAATAAATAGCGAACCTCTAAGCGGTTTTGAGCAGACTTTGAAGGCTCAGGCTAATGAGTTGAAGGAGCGAATTGACAAAGGAGACTTGTCGGGGGCGT
>NZ_LWFE01000435.1:0-15862 GCF_001635675.1 Oleiphilus sp. HI0061
AAGACGCCTATTGATGAGCAAAGCCTCGAAGATTGGCTTAGCCAGGTACCTTGGGATGAACTAATCAATAAACGTGGTACAACGTGGCGTAAACTAAGCGATGAGGACAAAAGCGATATAGACAACGCAAAAGCTATTCGCCTAATTCAGAGCAATAATTCCATGATTAAGCGTCCGGTTTTAAAGATCGACAATCAAATTCATCTTGGATTCAAGGCTGATAGTTACGCCCATTTATTCGAGACAAACGACTAAATAAAAAGACGAGGCCAGCCCTCTTCTCTTAAACAACTTATACATATTACTTAATTAGGAGTATTCCATGACAATTGCACTAGGACTTGGTATCGGTAGCAAAAACGGCGCAGGCGAGTGGCTTGAAACATTCTTCCCAGCACCACAATTCCAACCTGACTCCTCTTTGGTTGCTAGCATCCAAGAAACACTAGGCCTTGAAAGCGGCAATACAACAACAGAATTAAATGATGAGCAGATTGAAGAGCTAGCAAAAATCGCAGCGCTTTCTGACATCGCAAGCCAAATGAAAGGCTCAAAAAGCCCGGCTGTAGTGGTTATTATCGAAGAAGATGGCAAGGCTAGCAGCACGCCTGAAGTGTATTTAAAACTACACCTTTTGTCTCATCGCCTGGTTAAGCCGCACGGCATTAATCTTGACGGTATTTTTGGTTTACTGCCAAATGTTGCATGGACAAATAAAGGCCCTATTGACCTATCTGAATTAACAGCAAAGCAACTTGAAGCACGCGTAGCCGGTGAATTGATTGAAGTTAAGTCTGTTGATAAATTTCCACAGATGACCGACTACGTCGTACCTGGCGGCGTCCGTATTGCCGACACAGCCCGTGTACGTCTTGGCGCCTACATTGGTGAAGGCACCACGATCATGCACGAAGGCTTTGTAAACTTTAATGCAGGTACAGAAGGCACTTCCATGATCGAAGGCCGTATCTCTGCGGGTGTTATGGTAGGAAAAGGCTCTGATCTTGGCGGTGGCTGCTCTACCATGGGTACCTTATCTGGTGGCGGTAACATCATCATTGCGGTTGGCGAGAACAGCTTGATAGGTGCCAATGCAGGTATCGGCATTCCTTTAGGTGATCGCTGTACTGTTGAGTCAGGTCTCTACATTACTGCCGGTACAAAAGTAGTTATGCTTGACGCTGAAAACCAGGTCGTTGAGACGGTTAAAGCACGTGATCTAGCAAATAAAGCCGACCTACTGTTCCGCCGAAACTCGGCAAATGGTCGAGTTGAATGCTTAACTAATAAGACTGCCATTGAACTGAATGAAGAGCTTCACGCCAACAACTAGTATCTGGCTAAGCAACTAACACTGCCCTAACAGGACAGTTCTTGAAGGCGCACTCATAATCAAAGCTTTTTAATGCTTACATCTATGGATGCGCTTTTTTGCATATACAAAACGATTAAAACGACGAGCCAAATTATGAGTGATACCACAACTGACACGATCCAACTTAGCCAAGCACTTATACAGCAGCCCTCTGTCACACCAGAAGACTGTGAGTGTCAGGATATTATGATGCGTCATTTGGCTCCTCTCGGATTCAAAGCCGAGACAATGATCTTTGAGGATGTGACCAATCTTTGGGCTCGCAAAGGTAACGAAGCACCTTTAATTGCGTTTGCCGGTCATACCGATGTTGTCCCTACTGGCCCTGAACAAGAGTGGACATACTCACCCTTTTCGGCCCGTATTCAGGGAGATATGCTACATGGTCGTGGCGCAGCTGATATGAAGGGTAGCCTGGCTGCATTTATCACCGCCTGTGAGCGCTTTGTTAAAAAACATCCCGACCATAAAGGCTCTATCGCTTACTTAATTACCAGCGATGAAGAAGGACCAGCAACAAACGGTACCGTTAAGGTTGTTGAAACATTGGAGGCGCGTAATGAAAAAATTGATTGGTGCCTGGTTGGTGAGCCATCCAGTACCAAGGTGCTCGGTGATGTGATCAAGAACGGCCGCCGCGGATCTTTAAACGCAAAACTTACCATTAAAGGCAAACAAGGACATGTTGCCTACCCGCACTTGGCGAACAACCCTATTCACCTGGCAATGACTGCCCTTGACGACCTATGCAAACTTGAATGGGACAGTGGCAATGAATTCTTCCCCGCGACATCATTCCAAATCACCAATATCAATTCCGGTACCGGTGCGACGAACGTGATACCCGGTACTGTCGAGACACTTTTTAACTTTCGATTTTCTACTGAAGTCACCGCCGAGCAACTTAAAGCAGGTGTCGTCAAAGTGCTTGAGCAACACAAGCTGGATTACGATATCCAGTGGACATTAAGCGGAGAGCCCTTCCTAACCGCAGCGGGCCCACTCGTCGACGCAGCGGTTAAAGCGATAAAAACAGTTAAAGGTATCGACACAGAGCTTTCAACCTCAGGCGGAACCTCTGACGGCCGTTTTATCGCACCAACGGGCGCACAAGTGCTTGAACTTGGGCCGCTCAACGCAACGATTCACCAAGTTGATGAACACGTGAGTATCACCGACCTGAACGACTTGTCAGTGATTTACGAGCAGATCTTGGAGCACCTGCTAACATAAGCCAAGCGCTAAGATACTATGGATACTCTAAGCCCCTATTTACTCTGCCCCGTTTGTAAGGAGCAGCTCGTTCTTGCAGACGATCAAAAAGGCCTATGCTGTCGCAACAAGCATAGGTTTGATCGCGCCAAGCAGGGCTACCACAACTTATTATTAAGCCAAAATAAGCGGAGTAAGCACCCGGGAGATACGACTGAAATGGTCGCCGCTCGTCGTGACTTCCTTGATCAAGGCTACTACGCTAATCTTGCCGAGCGATTTATTCACCATGCTGAAGACGCGCTAGCTAAAGATTCTGAAAAAGCCTTCCACTATTGCGACTTAGCATGTGGCGAAGGCTATTACACTCACAAGCTCCACACCAAGTTGCTTAGTTATTTTCAAGAGGTATACACAAGCGGTATTGATATCTCGACACCTGCAATTAAATCAGCCTGCCGGCGCGACAAATCAATTAACTGGTGGGTAGGTAGCGCTGCGAATATCCCCTTGGCCGACAATTCTCAAGATCTGGTAAGCGGCCTGTTTTTCCATTTTGACCTGGAAGAAATATCTCGCACAGTTCGCCCCGGCGGTCATGTGATCCTTGTAAATACCGGCCCTAGACATCTAATAGAGCTTCGCCGTGTTATCTACGATGAACTCAAAGCCGAAACGCGAACAGAATTTGAAAGCCTCCCTACGAGCCTTCAGCATGTGAAGACTGATTACTTTGAGCAAACAATTCAACTACCTAGCTCACAAGACATCATTAACTTGTTTTCAATGACACCGCATTACTGGCGCTGTAAACCGGAAAAAAGAGCTCTACTTGAGTCCCTTGATACTCTAGACTTACAGCTAGACATACAGTTTGATATATTTCAGAAGAAGTAAATCAGCCACTATCAGTACTGATCACTAATAAGAGTTTAAAAGCCACTACCGTGTCGTCTAAAAAACATAATCAGCAGAATTATTTTAAATACTTTCTGATCAGTGCCATTTGTACCCTGGCAGGCCTCGGAACAATTGTATACGTTAATATTCTCTTGCCCGCATCTGAAAAGCAGGAATTACTTGCGCTAATTGGTCTTATTCTTAGCGTGCCTAGCGCTATCATCGCCTTTTACTGCTATATTCGCCTTCTCGTAAGCAGAATCCAGAATTTCTTGGACAAATAAATGATAACGCCCGATATAGAAATATACATAAAGAACATAAACAACAGTGAATTGCTCGCCTGGCTAAATACTCACTTTACAACCATCGATATCAACCTTGAAGCAAGCAGCTTATCCGAAAAGAAAAGTATCTCGGGCACCCTTTCACGCGAAGGGAATAAGATCCCTATCGTCGTTACGCCCTGTGCAGCAGGAAAGTCTTATTGCAGTGTTTGGTTCAAATCGTCTGAAACACCTTGGGACAATGATGAAGCCTGCGCACTAAGCCTGTTAGAGATGTATGAACTTGAGGTCAGGTGTGCCGCACATAGCTGGCAAGAAGGGGAAGATGAAGCAGGTGAATATTGGAATGCCATCACCCGAAACGAAAAAAAGCTTATCCGCTGGGGATAAGCCTTTTCTGTAGAAGCTAAAGAGCTAGAGGCTTACTTGGCAACCGAAACGTTGTCTGCCTGCATACCCTTCTCACCCTCACTCAAATCAAAGCGCACTGCTTGGCCTTGACGCAATGAGCGACGACCGCGACCACGAATTGAACGGAAGTGAACAAAAACATCTTCGCCCGCATCGGTCGTAATAAAACCAAAACCTTTATTCACATTGAACCATTTAACGGTACCGGACTCTACACCCTCAGGTGTATCATCGTCGTCATCAGACTCAGATGCTTCTTGCGCATTGTTACTTGAAGCAGAAGAAGACGAAGACTGTGCCGCAATTTGCGAAATGGCAGATGCAGCAAAAAACATCAACCAAACCAAAGCGTAAAAGCCGCTACCATTTTCACCTGAAAGGAAATTCTCGGCTGTAAGGCCTTGTGGTAATACTGAAGCAGACGAAGCCAATACCAACATAACGTAAGGAAATGGCAGCGCAACAACCGCACTTACTAATAATTTTTTAGATAAACTCTGTGTAGACATGTAAATTTTCTCGTTAAACAAACTCTTAAAATAGTGGAATTGGTTCAGCAAACACCATTAAGGAAAAAATATCTGCATCCCCCACCTGTGAACAACCCTGTAAAAGTATTGGCAATCGACAGGTAACGCTGCATTGACCTGTATAAACACGACCAGACTCAACGCAAGCCGAGCATGATAACAGATTTTTGGCTCACACAATATCTTGCTTAGAACTTATTCGATTCTACAGTCAACACACTAAATTCTTGAGCACCGGGTAATATGTATTACAATAGCGCCCTCTCTCCATACTTAAGATAGTAAAAACATGAGCCAATCAGAATTACCCGAAGCCCTTATCGAAAAACTTAATGAACGAATCAGTGAGCTCGAAGTTAAACTATCGTTTCAAGATGATTTACTGAACACCCTCAACGATGTAATCACTAAGCAGGACAGGGAAATCCAAGATTTGTGGGTAGCGAACCGACTATTAAAAGAAGGGCTTGGGGAACTTAAATCTGGCAGCGCAAGCACTGAGCAGGAGCCGCCCCCGCCGCACTATTAGCACTATTAGCACTATATAAAGTAGTGCTAAAAAGCGAGATAACTCTGCTCACGCCACCCTCATTTGGCAGCGCAGTAAATCAGGCCAGTTTTTTGGGCGATTTTGAAATCGAAACCACTTTTGGCTTTACGGGTGCTTCTTCATTCGCTGAAGCATTATGTTCGGGTATCAACTCATGCTGAGATTGCTTCCAAACAAGGTCATCAATCTCGTTCGATGGGTTATACCCTAGAGGCGCTTTAAGTAGCGTCTCACGCACTGAAGAACAATCAAATAGATGAGAGTATTTATCAATCTTCTCAAGCAAGGCTTCTACTTCAACCCAAGGTAATGAGATCTCACGACCTTTCATAATTCGAGAATGACTGGTTGGTAAAGGGTCGTCGCCAATCAACAACTCTTCGTATAACTTCTCGCCTGGTCGTAAGCCGGTATACTGAATTTCGATATCACCATTTGGATTATCATCATCCTTCACCTCAAGGCCCATTAAGCGAATCAGCTTACCTGCCAAATCGGCAATTCGAACCTGCTCGCCCATATCAAGCAAAAAGACATCACCGCCCTCGCCCATTGAGCCTGCTTGAAGTACCAACAAGGCTGCTTCAGGAATGGTCATAAAATAGCGAGTAATATCAGGGTGCGTTACCGTTACCGGGCCACCATCATTAATTTGCTTACGAAACAGCGGTACAACAGAACCCGAAGAACCTAATACATTGCCAAAGCGAACCATGCAAAAACGTGTATCGTTCTGGCGCTGGGCTAAGCCTTGAAGTACAAGCTCCGATAAACGCTTGGTTGCGCCCATCACATTAGTCGGGCGAACAGCCTTATCGGTTGAAACTAACACAAAGGTATCTACCCCTGCTTTAATCGCCGCTTCGGCACAATACCAAGTGCCAAAGACGTTATTGCGAACACCTTCAATGACATTGTGTTCTACCAAAGGAACATGTTTGTAAGCTGCGGCATGGTAGACCGTTTCGACAGCGTAGCTCTTCATGATAACTTCCATGCGATGCTGTTTCTGCACAGAGCCCATAATGGCATGCACTTCAGTCTTTAATGTATGTTTTTGAATATACTTGGAAATCTCTTGCTCAATTTGATAAAGGGCAAATTCAGACAATTCAAACAGGACAATCTTTCGCGGGTTTAGCTTGACGATTTGGCGACACAACTCAGAGCCAATTGACCCCCCCGCACCAGTGACCATCACCACCTTATTTGAGATACAACCCGAAAGCCTGGCCCTATCGGCCGCGACTTCATCACGCCCAAGCAGGTCTTCAATATCAACATCACGAATTTCTTCAATTCGCGCCTTACCGCTGACAACATCATTAATTTGTGGAATGGTCTGCACAGCAAGCGGGTACTGCTCCAAGCCCTTTATCACTTCAGCTCTTCGAGCCCTGGAAGCATGGCCCAAGGCTAACAAAATACTCTGCGCACCATAACGCTTGAGCACCTCAGAAATATTCTCGGGTGAATAAACGCGGATACCGTTAAGAATGCTACCGTGCTTACTAATATCATCATCAATAAAAGCAATTGGCTGAACCTGCTTGCCATGAAAAAGTATCGAACTTAGCTGCAAGCCAGACTTACCCGCACCATAGATAATCACCCGATCTTTGGATTTCATCATATCGCGGTGTACCAGAGAGCGAGCTAACATACGCGTCCCTCCGACAAAGATCATCGCTAAACACCAGTAAATAATGGGAACGGAACGAGGAATCGGCGCCTGAAATAAAAAGCCCAAAGCCGCCAACATAATAGCAGAGATAGAAACACCAGAAATAATCGCCAGTAAAGCATGATTACTCATATAGCGAATAACAGCCCGATATAAACCGAGACGCGCAAAAACAAAAATACTGGTAAAAACGGTGACAAAAGCGACTAACAATACGGAGCTATTTTCAAGCAAATAAAGTTCATCGTAACGTAAACTTAGGGCCATCCATAAGGCGAAAGGTAGACAAAGACTGTCTGCAAAAACCGTAACCAGGCGTTTCTGGTACCGGGGAAGGTGTAACAACTTACTTAGCACGTCCGATTTATCCTTATCATTCTCCAGTTTCTGAGCGCTTCTGCGAGCGCCTGACTTCATTTTAACCAAGTCCTTAGTGAATACAATAGTGATTGTCGCTAATTGTGTCAGTGAGTTAAATTAATTAGGAATAATCATAGAATTAGTATTCACTATCGCCTCTGAAGCCGTTAATATCGAACTTGCATGACACAAGCTTTGACACGGATTGCTCAATAGCCGTTCATGCACTTGATTCTATTAACGCAAGGAGCGAACTTATGAAATCAAACTCTTTTCTTTCTAACAACATCGCAAACATCCCTCCCCGCCTGCTTATCCCTTTTTTGTTTAGCTTGCTGCTTTCTTTCAGCAATATTAGCTATGCAGACAATGAACCAAATAGTTCAATACAAACCAGTAAGGCCATAAACATCAATAGCGCAGATGCTCAAACTATTGCCAAAGCATTGAAAGGCGTAGGTTTAAAAAAAGCTGAAGCCATTGTTGACTATCGTGAGCGCTATGGTGAGTTTGCCCGCCTCGAAGAGTTAGTTGCAGTAAAAGGTATAGGCAAAAGTACATTAAGCAAGAATGAACACTTACTTAGTCTTGAGTAAAACATTAATCTTTATGTTTTTATCAACCTTTCAGACACAAAAAACCCCGGACTAAGCCGGGGTTTCTCGTTAGCAGCCTTAAAGGCTAGCTAGTTCCTATGTAGCGATTACTTACAAGTCGCTGGTAGGAATTTATCAGCAATTGTTGTTGCTGCAGTATCACAAGCCCAAACAATTGTTCCCGCTGCATTGGCATCCGCTAAAGGATTTGTACCAATCGAAGGTACGAAGGCAAGATTACCTGCACCAGAGATCGCAGGAATCAGAGTCATATCAATAGTGATTGTTCCTGGATTTGTGTCTGTAGACTTATCAATCTTGATTGCCTTAATTGAACCAGTCTTCAAGTTCGCTTGGTCCCCAGCAACTACAGCAGCATACGAATCAATACCAGCTACACCACTATCAGCGAACATATCTGTTACTCCAATTTTCAGCGCAGCCGCAGAAACCATACCTTCAGTTACTTTCGCTCGAATCGTGTAATCCTGATAAGCAGGAATGGCAACCGCTGCCAAAATACCAATAATCGCAACAACGATCATCAATTCAATTAGCGTAAAACCTTGCTGATTCTTTTTCATATTCATAATATATCTCCAGATTTAGTATAAATGGCCGCTCGATTGTTTTAGTAGCCTGTTTGCTTTACTACTACCTTCAATCTGGAACCCATCTTTAAAGGTAAACTTGAGTCTACCCTTAAGGATGGCTTCGCGTCAGGAAAGTTGCTTGCTCTTCTAAGCGTTTGCAATCAGTCTTCACACTCTGCGTACCGACACTTAAACAATAGCAGGCAACGTGCCAATTACAAATATTAATATTATTTCCCTTATTAGTCAGTAGATTACAGTTCTTTTATAGAATTACCTTGAAGTATTATCACAAGTATTGGACCATACTCTTGATGACAGGAAGTGACAATATTTGTCAGTTACTCACACTATGCGAAGCTTTCTTTTAAATCTGAAAACTTCCACTACACTTCCTTATATATGTATGCGTTTATCAGCAAGCGCTAAACCGTTTAAAGCCAGTTATTTAGTCCAAACATTAGTTTGTGCATCTAAATGGTGAATTTAACTCAAGCAAAGAAGCCCCATGACAGCAGAAAACACGACACTTACTGGCTTGGCCAGAAAGTTTGTTTTGGATCAGTTACTCGATGAAGAAACTGCCCGAAAAGCACAGCTACACGCTCATCAGAACAATTTATCACTGGTTTCCCATCTGGTTCAAGCAAAAGCGGCTAAAGCCAAGGACCTAGCATTTTCTGCTGCGCAAGAATTTGGTATGCCTGTTTTGGACCTAAATGCCTTTCAGCAAGAATCCTTCCCCGAAAAGGTGGTTGATGAAAAGCTAATTAGAAAACACCATGCCCTGCCTTTATTTATGCGTGGCAATCGGCTTTTTATTGCGGTATCGGACCCAACCAATATTATTGCCCTTGATGAAATCAAGTTTCATACAGGCGCAAGTGTTGACGCAATACTCGTTGAAGATGACAAGCTTAATGCAGCCATCGAGAAGTATCTTGAGTCGCAGGATACAACGATGGGCGATCTGGACGATGCAGACCTTGACGACATCGATGTTGATCAGAGCGATGACTCAGACAATGAAGTGTCGGCTAGTGATGCGGATGATGCGCCGATTGTTAAATACGTCAACAAGATGCTACTCGACGCAATCAAAACTGGCGCATCAGATTTACACTTCGAACCTTATGAAAAAAGCTACCGCGTTCGCTACCGTACAGACGGTATATTACACGAAGTTTCAAAGCCCTCCATTAAACTGGCCCCCAAGATATCAGCCCGTTTAAAGGTTATGTCCCAGCTGGATATTTCTGAGCGGCGAATTCCTCAAGATGGACGTATTAAGCTAAAGCTATCAAAAACCAAAGCGATTGATTTCCGGGTGAATACCCTACCTACGTTGTGGGGCGAAAAAATTGTATTGCGTATTCTTGACCCGAGCAGCGCGAAAATGGGGATTGACGCATTGGGTTACGAAGACGTCCAGAAAGAGCTCTATATGGATGCGCTTCACCAGCCGCAAGGGCTTATCCTAGTAACCGGCCCTACGGGGAGTGGTAAAACAGTATCACTCTATACCGGTTTGAATATACTAAATACTGACGAACGAAATATCTCTACCGCAGAAGACCCGGTTGAGATTAACCTGGAAGGCATCAACCAGGTTAACGTTAACCCTAAAGTCGGGCTTGGCTTCCCTGAAGCACTTAGGTCTTTCTTACGTCAAGATCCTGACATCATCATGGTTGGTGAGATTCGAGACCTGGAAACTGCGTCTATCGCAATCAAAGCTGCACAGACAGGTCATATGGTTATGTCGACCCTACATACCAATAGCGCACCAGAAACTCTAACTCGTATGATCAATATGGGCGTTCCGGCATTCAACATCGCCACATCTGTCAGTCTTATCATCGCACAACGACTGGCAAGACGCTTATGCAGCGCCTGTAAAGAGCCTGCTGATATCCCTCCCGAAACACTAGAGAAGGAAGGCTTCACAAAAGAACAAATTGATACAGGTTTTACACTTTATAAACCAAAAGGGTGTGATAAATGTAATAAAGGCTATAAAGGCCGGGTGGGCATTTACGAAGTCGTTAAAAACACGCCTAAGATCGCTCAACTTATTATGTCCGAAGCCACTTCACTTGAAATCGCAAAGCAGGCAGATGAAGAAGGCTTTAACAACCTTAGAAAATCAGCACTTTTAAAGGCTATTGAAGGCGTCACCAGCCTTGAAGAAGTCGAACGTGTAACCAAGGACTAACACATGGCAAGCACCACAGATAAAACATTGTCCTTTTCCTGGGAAGGCACTGACCGAAAAGGAAATAAAACTACTGGCGTTATGGCCGCGGCAAACTCGGCCTTGGTCAAAGCACAGCTTCGTAAGCAAGGCATAAAACCCGTCAAAGTAAAAAAAGCGGCTGCCACTCGTGCGAAAGGGAAAAAAATAACCCCCTTCGATGTCGCTATTTTTACGCGCCAGCTTGCTACCATGATGAAAGCGGGCGTACCGCTTATTCAAGCCTTTGATATCGTTGCAGACGGCCTTGAGAATCCAAGCCTGCAAACACTGGTTATTGATATTAAAAATGAAGTCGCTGCAGGTAACAATTTTGCCGGCGCGCTTCGTAAACACCCTCAACATTTCGATGATTTATTTTGCAACCTAGTTGACTCTGGTGAGAAGTCGGGTGCACTCGAAACCATGTTAGACCGTGTTGCGACTTACATGGAAAAAACAGAGGCACTAAAGAAGAAAGTTAAAAAAGCAATGAGCTACCCCATTTCGGTACTGGTTGTCTCTTTTATCGTTACCACTATTCTCTTGGTAAAAGTTGTACCAACATTTGATGAAATGTTTAAGGGCTTTGGCGCCGAACTTCCTGCTTTTACTCAGTTTGTTGTTGGACTCTCTGAATGGATGCAGGAGTACTGGTTTATACTTATATTAACCATTGCGGGACTAGTCTTCGCATTTAAACAAGCAAGTCAACGTTCCGAGGCTTTCCGTGATGCAAGCGATAAGGCAAAACTCAAGATTCCTATCGTAGGTCCGATTATTGAGAAATCATCCATTGCACGCTTTGCACGCGTATTGTCTACCACTTTCTCAGCAGGTGTACCTCTTGTAGACGCTCTCGACTCAGTTGCCGGCGCAACAGGTAATATTGTTTATCGTAACGCCGTTTTTAAGGTGCGAGACGATGTAGCCTCGGGTACACAACTTCAATATTCTATGCGTTCTACCGGTGTGTTCCCCTCCATGGCAGTACAAATGGTTTCGATCGGTGAGGAGTCTGGTGCACTTGATACGATGCTAGACAAAGTCGCGACGCACTTCGAAGATGAGGTAGATGACCTGGTTGATAATATGACGGCACTAATGGAGCCGATTATTATGTCCGTATTAGGTGTACTGATTGGTGGTTTGATCATCGCAATGTACTTACCTATCTTCCAAATGGGAGCCGTTGTATAAGGTATATTCAAGCGGGTACACTTCTCGTGCCCGCCTTATCTACTACTTAAACCTGACTTAGGCTATGATTCCCCTCATTCGCAACTTTCACGCTAACAATAAACAACGATAAACGCCGCACCGGAACAATTTCATGCTCGCACTTTTCCAACACCTGAATGACAACCCTGCGTTCCTATACGCTTCAACACTTATTTTCGGTTTATTAGTCGGCAGCTTCTTGAATGTTGTCATTTTTAGGCTCCCTAAAATGCTTGAGCAAGATTGGGCACTTCAGTGCGCTGCATTTTTAGACCAGCCTGAACCAAAACAGGAAAAAATCACCCTATCGACCCCCAACTCGAGCTGCCCAAAGTGTCAGCATGCGATTAAGCCTTGGGAAAATATCCCTGTAATCAGCTATATCTTCTTGCAGGGGCGCTGTAGTCAGTGCAAAAACAAAATCTCGATCCGCTACCCTTTAGTTGAACTTGTCACAGCTTTACTTTCACTTGCCGCTATTTCCATCTATGGTGCAAGTTATGCTGGTCTTGCAGCACTTATCCTGACCTGGGTACTTGTGGCACTAACGATGATCGATGCCGACACACAACTTCTGCCAGATAACATGACGCTACCACTAATGTGGGGTGGTTTGATTCTCAACTACTACGAAACGTTTGTGCCCTTATCAAGCGCACTATGGGGCGCCATATTCGGCTACTTAAGCTTATGGCTAGTATTCCACGCCTTTAAGCTGCTAACAGGTAAGGAAGGCATGGGTTATGG
The DNA here is from genome assembly GCF_001635675.1 of Oleiphilus sp. HI0061. NCBI lineage: Bacteria > Pseudomonadati > Pseudomonadota > Gammaproteobacteria > Oceanospirillales > Oleiphilaceae > Oleiphilus > Oleiphilus sp. HI0061. The sequence goes on from NZ_LWFE01000435.1 coordinate 12,700, forward strand.
TGACTTTAAACTTCTGGCAGCCTTAGGAGCCTGGTTTGGCTGGCAATCCCTGCCGATTATTATTTTGCTTTCTTCTGTTGTAGGCGCGGTGATTGGCATTTCCCTTATTATCATTAAGGGCCGGGATAAAAATATCCCGATCCCTTTCGGGCCTTATCTAGCCATTGCTGGCTGGATCTATATGATTTTTGGTGATGAGCTAGTTCGCTTTTGGCTCGGTAGCCTTCAAGCATAGCGCTGAATAGTGAGCATCATAGTGAATACTAATTCCAAAGCACAGCAGAAGCTTATTATTGGCTTAACCGGTGGTATCGGCAGCGGAAAAACTGCAGCGTCAGACGAATTCCAGGCATTGGGTATCTGTATTGTTGACGCCGATATTGTCGCCCGTGAAGTTGTTGAACCTGGCACTGCCGCACTCTCCAAAATTGCTACTCACTTCGGTACCGATATACTTACCAATACTGGTGAGCTTGATAGAGCAGCCTTGCGCCAAATTATATTTTCATCGAAAGATCAAAAACAATGGCTCGAAAGCTTACTGCACCCGATAATTCGAAGCGAAATCAAAAGGCAGTTAAACAGTGCAGACAGCCCTTATGTAATCCTCGTATCCCCTTTGCTTTTCGAGACCGATCAAGCTGAACTGGTATCACGAATATTACTTATCGATGTTCCTGTTGAACTCCAATTACAACGTGCAAGTGAAAGAGACCAAAATTCTACTGAACAAATTCAGAAAATTATTGATATGCAGCTCCCAAGAGATTATAAATTAGAGCGCGCAAATGATGTGATCAGTAATGACCGTGATTTAGCGAGCTTAAAACAAAATGTTCTTCGACAACACCAAGCCTATTTGGAGCTAGCAAGTGAGTAAGTCAAAAACTAACGCGTTAAAAGTAAACTGCCCGACTTGTAAAAAAGATGTTGCCTGGAGTGATGACTCGCCTTTTCGCCCTTTTTGTAGTGATCGCTGCCAGAAAATAGATTTAGGGGCATGGGCTGATGAGTCCTACACCATCCCTGTCGAAAGTGCCGAAGAATGGAGCGGAGTTCAAAGCGAACAAATCTCAAACAGTGGCAACTCTCAGAACTTCCACTAACACGTTCATGGTCGGAGCAAAAAATGAAGGACTGTATATTTTGCAAAATTATATCTGGGAACGAAGAAGCCAGTATTGTTTACGAGGATGAGCATTTTCTAGCTCTAATGGATGCCTACCCGCTTACTAAAGGACACTGCCTTATCATTCCAAAACGGCATTATGAGCGTTTGGATGAGCTCAATGCCAAAACGCGAGCCCAGCTATTTAATATCGGTAACAAAATTGTCGAAGCACAGAAAAAAGCAGGTTTAGGCATTCACGGCACCAACCTCTTGGTAAACGACGGCAAAGCAGCTAATCAGACTGTACCTCATCTTCACCTCCACCTTATTCCCCGAGAGTCCGGAGACTGGCTACGCGCAATTCCAAAAGTATTTCTTCATATTAGTGGCCTATTCGGTTTCAAAACACCGCGAACAATACTGGATGAGCACGCGCTTCAGATTAAACAATTTTATAAATAAGTCTCTAGCTGATAATGCCTGCACCTACTATCAACCCGAGAGAAGAAAGCTCAAACTCTCTTCAAGAAATAGGTGTATTGCACTCACCTTTTACTGAAAAGTTTGGTATTCCCCGGCAAGCTAACTTAATTACTTCAGCTTACGCTGAAATAGAACTTTACCCCCCTTATAACGACCCCGATGCATTTCACGGGCTTGAAGCGTTTTCTCATATTTGGCTAAGCTTCAGCTTTCACTTAAATGCTGATAAACCTTGGCGACCAATGATTCGGCCACCGCGCTTAGGTGGTAATAAAAAAATTGGGGTATTCGCGAGTCGTTCTCCCTTTCGACCGAATTCACTTGGGCAATCTTTGGTTGAACTACGGGAAGTTAGAATCCAAAACAATCAAGCAAGCTTGATCATCGCTTGCCCGGACATTCTGGATGGCACACCAATATTGGATATCAAACCCTATATTGATTATGCGGACGCTACCTCGGACTCGCGCTGCGGATTTGCAGAAGAACCACCAAAGCCAAGGCTAAAAGTAGTTTTAAACAAACCCTTTAAGGATAAAGCACAGCAATTATCGAGTTCGTACCCCGATGACCTATTGGCATTAATAGTCGAAGTTATTTCATATGATCCGCGGCCTGCATACAAACAAGATCAAGAAGATGAGAAGCTTTATAAGCTTAGACTATACGATTTGGATATTAGCTTCTCGGTAGAAGATGGTTTTGCGACAATAAGCGACATCGAGAAGCAATTGAGTTAGCGTGCTGCAAGAATTGTTAGCGCTTCTTTAGACTTATCTAAAAACCGATGAAAGCCTTCAAAATAACTTGTATTGAGCTCTCTCGAAGTCTGCCCCATATCCGCATAGATAAACCCGATTCGTTTACGGACAGTGGCTAAAGGCGATATAAAAAACCTTTTCTGACCTGTAATACCTAGGTATTCGGGCGATATAAATTGCGTTATGTGCTGGTAGTCCGAGTTACCTATCCAGGCAGCCTGATCACGTTCAAACAGGTTAAACAAGAAACCCGAACGGCTTCTTTCATATCGAACAACAAACTTCTCTCGCCACTTCTCCGTGCTCTGCCCTGAAGCATATTTAACGACTACCCTCTGGTGCTCTTTATCAAATATTGCCAAGGCGACGCGCTCAAGGCCGATGCCTTTATGAAGCCCTTGCAAGCAAAGCTTAAACACCTCATTGATATTAAAATCACCCGCTAACAGCTTATCCAAACGCTCCAGTGCTTCAAGCTCTATTGCAGTATTTGGCTGTAAGCCTTCAGTTTCATTGTCGTATTTTTTCTCTAATTCCTTTGCTGCTCGAGTGCTGGTTGGAATATGCTCAACCAATACTTTCTTGCCGAAGGAAGCAACAGTCTCTGCCGTTTCATCTGCTGTTTTCTTGAGTGCGAACATTGCTTCTGCTTCACCGATATTTTTAAATTCTGCGACGCGCTGCGCAACCTCCTTAAACTCTGCTGAATCCCAGCCGAGTAAAGCAACACGACTTATCTCATCTCCTAATATAACCGCTTGAACACGCGGGTCCTCTTCTCCTGAGCCCGCTAGAACATCGTTAATCA
>NZ_LWFE01000436.1:0-1347 GCF_001635675.1 Oleiphilus sp. HI0061
TCATGGTAATAATTACATGAGTTTGTACGGTAACAATAAGAGCCTTGCAAAAGATACCGGAGACTGGGTTAGAGCAGGTGAAGTTCTCGCCTATGCAGGGCAAAGTAATGCAAAAAGTGAAACAGGGCTATACTTTGAAATTAGAAAAGACGGAAAGCCTTTAAATCCTAGCCGATGGCTACGAAAATAAATTCTTCAGGACCCACTTAATGAAATTAGTTTCTCGTTCCTTACCTTTAATGACATCACGCCGCAAACGCATCTGCACTTACAGCGCTATTCTGGCTGGGTGCTTATCTTTCAGTCAGCCCGCACTTTCCCAGCAAACTGAAAGTGCTGGTATACAAGATACTAATTTAGCTTCGGAACAAGCGACTGCCCCCTTACCTTTAAATGAGCTGCGAAAGTTTACCAATGTATTTGGCAAAATTAAGAATGCCTACGTCGAAGAAATAGATGACGCTACCCTGCTAAAATATGCGATTCGTGGCATGTTGTCAGGGCTTGACCCACACTCAGCTTATCTTGAGCCAAGCGCATTTTCAGACCTGCAAGAGAACACTTCAGGCACATTTGGCGGCTTGGGTATAGAGGTAGGTATGGAGAATGGCTTTGTAAAAGTTATTGCGCCGATTGATGATACCCCCGCTCAGAAAGCAGGCATTGAGGCTGGCGATTTAATTATCAAATTAGATGAAACACCCGTAAAAGGAATGAGTCTTGATCAAGCTGTTGACACGATGCGTGGTGAAGCGGGTGAGCCGATTACATTGACCATCGTCCGTGAAGGCGAGCGCGAGCCATTAGAAATAAAAGTCGTACGTGACATTATTCAAGTAACCAGCGTCAAAACGCTAGTACTTGATGAGCAGTACGGCTACATCCGTATCACTCAATTTCAGGCACAAACTGGTAGCGACTTCGCCAAAGGCCTTAAAAAGCTTCAAGATGAAACTGAAGAACTTGCAGGCTTAGTTATTGACTTAAGAAACAACCCTGGAGGCGTACTTCGTGCTTCAGTAGAAGTTGCCGACCAGTTGATTGAAGAAGGTCTCATCGTTTATACAAAAGGCCGTGCTAGCGAAGCCGATTTAAGCTTTAACGCGACACCTGGTGACGATGCTAATGGCATACCCATTATCGTTCTTATTGATGGAGGCTCCGCATCAGCTTCTGAAATCTTGGCCGGAGCACTTCAAGATCACAATCGGGCAGTCATAATGGGAACACAGAGCTTCGGCAAAGGCTCTGTACAGAACGTCATGGCTCTTGATGCTGAATATGGGCTTAAGCTAACAACGGCCCGCTACTATACCCCTAATGGCCGCTCGATTCAGGCGCAAGGTA
>NZ_LWFE01000437.1:0-768 GCF_001635675.1 Oleiphilus sp. HI0061
TTTTATTCAGGAAGACTTCACTGCGAATAAGACTCTCTATTAAATAATTCTCTCGTGTTGTGACGACACGCGCTAACTTAAAGACCAAAGAGTTCGACTTCGAACTATTCTATTATATAATGATCGCTATTCAACATATTGAGACATTAAAGGAACATTGATCTTATAATGAATAAGGAACAACTGAATCTACTCGAAACACTGGAGAACAAAGGCGATTACGAACAACTAATTACGAATATTAGATTGATTCTACAAAGCGACCGTAAAAACTATGCGCACCCTTATATTAAGCGCTGGTGCGGCATTCGATGGAGAAATATATTTCTAACCGAAGCACTTCAAGACAATATTGCTTTAAAAAAAGCAGATAAAACCAAACTACTTGGCCGCAAAGACAAGCGACCAAACAAACAAAAACTTGCAGAACAGTTTTTGAGGGGCGATGAAATACGGGAATGGAAACTGGAAATCCCCGAATTTAAGAGCACAAATAGAGTTCGTAATACTACGCTAATATTCTCACCCGGTCTGTTGAATGGCATGTTGCCTGTTAGGGCTTTTCAAAACGCCTTCCCTAAAATCCAGGACGAGCTCGGTATAAGGATTATACGAGCAGACAATCACCCTATGCGCGGTTGCAGCTCTAATATTGATGACTTGATCGCCGCGATTGACCACGGTGCCGGATTAGCAGCTGACACAACAACAATCCCACCGTCCGAACAAAAGACACCCGGAGATATATTTTTAATTGGTTACAGCAAA
>NZ_LWFE01000438.1:0-1129 GCF_001635675.1 Oleiphilus sp. HI0061
GAGTCGGTCTTCGCCTGATTGCCGTGCTGCTCGGCTTTTGGCTTTTTGGGTTTCTTGGGCTTTTTTGCTTTGAACGGACGAGTATCTAGCTGGGATTCGGGTAGGGAGTGCACAGGTTCGAAGCCTTCGACCGTTCTACGTTGAATCACTTGTTTAGTTAACCGTTCAATACCTTTGAGTTCTTTAAATTCATCGGCACAAACCAAAGATATCGCTAAACCATCCGACCCCGCGCGGCCGGTTCTACCTATTCTGTGCACGTAATCTTCAGATACGTGAGGTAGCTCAAAGTTAACAACCTGAGGTAGCTGATCTATATCGATGCCGCGTGCTGCAATATCAGTCGCAACTAAAACTTGAATGACACCAGACTTAAACTCTTGTAGGGCTCGAGTTCGGGCACCTTGACTTTTATTGCCGTGAATCGCGGCAGCTTTGATACCTGCCCCTTCGAGAACTCTTGTTAGGCGGTTTGATCCATGTTTGGTACGACAAAAAACCAAAGTTTGTTGCCAGTTTTCTTCCTTAATCAATTGGCATAAAAGTTTTGATTTTCTATTTTTATCGACTGGGTATATCCACTGCTCAATTGTTTTTGCTGTTGTATTACTGGGACTAACTGAGACCTCAACGGGGTTATGTGTAAACTCTCTTGAGAGCATCTTGATTTCGTCTGAAAAGGTGGCTGAGAATAATAGGCTTTGCCTGTTCTTTGGAAGCAAGGAAATAATTTTCCGAATATCCCTTATAAAGCCCATATCTAGCATTCTGTCAGCTTCATCGAGAACAAGGATTTCGAGGTCTTCAAATTTCACTGCATTTTGAGAGTGTAGGTCGAGAAGACGTCCCGGAGTGGCTACAAGTATATCGAGACCTTTACGTAGCAGCATCATCTGAGGGTTAATCTTGACGCCACCGTAGACAACAGAAGAACGTAGAGGAAGGTGTTTCGAATACTGCTCAACACTTACGGCAATTTGTGCTGCGAGTTCTCTGGTTGGGGCGAGGATAACTGCACGAACTCGATTACCTTTTGGTTTTCGCCTTTAACGAGACGATCTAGGATGGGCAATGTAAAACCAGCAGTTTTCCCTGTGCCGGTTTGTGCTGCTGCTAAAAGGTCATGGCC
>NZ_LWFE01000439.1:0-1214 GCF_001635675.1 Oleiphilus sp. HI0061
TGAAGTTATCCTAAGTTCAAATATACTGAATTGCCAGTGGTAAAAGGTTAGATTAATTTACTTAGCATATAAACTAATTTGTGCGATTTTTTGGAGGTTTCGGTATGAGTGCATCTAATGTGGCAAAGACACTAGAACAGCAAGAGCATGCATTTGATGGTGCAGTTAACCTGAAAGGGGACCCCAATTGCCTGGTTGGGCAAGTCAGTGCAGACTATCAAAATATGGTAGGCCCTTTCGGTGGTGTGACGGCGGCTACGATCCTTCAAGCAGTGTTAGGTCACCCAGAAAGAGAAGGCATGCCGGTATCGATTACTATTAATTATATGGGGCCGATTGAAGATGATGAGTTGGTGGTCAAACCTGCTCTATTAAGAACTAACCGTTCCAACCAGCATTGGCGTGTAGATTTTTTGCAAGGCGATGTAATGCAGTGTTCTGCTAGTTGTGTTTTTGCTAAGCGAAATGAGACTTGGTCTAATGATGAAGTAAGGATGCCTTATGCACCAGATTTTGAAGAGGTGGATTCACTACCAAAATTTCCGGGCATGCCGAGCTGGGTAGACCAATACGATATGCGCTTTGTTTATGGTGCTCCTTTTCAGCCGCTAGTTAAGGGTAAACAAGCAAACCCCTCCGAGAGCCTCTTGTGGATTTCTGACAAGCCAGCAAGAAAGCTGGACTATGCCTCAGTAACAGCAATCTCTGACTCGTTCTTTCCACGAATTTTTGTTCGAAGACATAAGATCGTCCCAATGGGAACGGTTAGTTTAACGATTAATTTCCATATAACTGAAGATGAATTGTTGGGCTTGGAGGCGACTCATCTGCTTGGTCGCGCTAGCGCTACCAAATTTACTAATGGTTATTTTGAGCAAAGGGCTGAGCTATGGAGCCCTGATGGTACCTTGGTGGCGACAAGTAGCCAGATGGTGTATTACAAAGATTAAGCTAGTCTATATCTCAATAATTACAGCTTTTAAAAAGCAAGAGAGCGATCATGACAAACGTTGATAGTGAGAATACAGAGCTGCATAAAACCGCTTGTATATTATGTTCACGAAACTGTGGCTTGGATGTTACCACCCAGGACGGCAAATTAATTAAGATCAAAGGTGATCCTCAACACCCTATGACTAAGGGCTATATTTGCCAGAAAGCGGCAAGATTAGAGCATTATCAAAATCACGATGATCGTTTGACACATCCTTTAA
>NZ_LWFE01000440.1:0-854 GCF_001635675.1 Oleiphilus sp. HI0061
ATTTATCGATGAAATTCTGGGTATTATCTAGATGCGTGATCGCCATGCTTTCGGTGATCTCAAAGCAGACTTTATGGGGCGGCACCTTATTCTCTTCAAAGAGATTAACCAGAAAAGCTGAGAATTCTTTTTGACCAATGCTCTGTGGACTGAGGTTAATACTGGCACAGCCGAGCTTTTCCAAGTGCTCGGGGTGTTTACCTAACCAAGCGAAGTAATTCTTGATGACCCAGCGATCTATATTAGGCATGAGGTTATAGCGTTCTGCCGCGGGCAAGAACTGGCCTGGAGAACAAAGGTTGCCGTTGCTATTGATCAGGCGAAGCAGGATTTCGTAATGAAAGTTTTGCTCTTGACCTTGGTTGGGCGCAATGTGTTGAAAGACTAAAAAGAACTGATCATTCGTTAGTGCTTCTTTAATTGTTGTGACCCATTGCATTTCGAGCTGTCGGAACTGTAGGTCTTTATCAGACTCAATGAATACATGAACACGATTACGCCCTTGGTCTTTGGCCATATAGCAAGCAGCATCCGCCATGGCTAGTAGTTGTTCTACATTCTGGTGATAAGGGTATATTTCAACCAAGCCGATACTGACGCCAATGCTGTAACGCTTACCTTCCCAGATAAATAAAAATTTCTCGACGGCTTCTCTGAGACTTTCGGCAATAAGCCTTGCTTTGGGAAGACTTGTTTGGCTAACGAGAATGCCGAATTCATCGCCCCCCAGTCGAGCGATGATCTGCTGAGGCCCGAGCGCTTTTACTTCTTGAAGCAGCTTCTGGCTAATATTTTTTAGCAAGATGTCGCCTGCAGTGTGGCCACAGAGGTCATTCACAATCTTAAACTGGTCT
>NZ_LWFE01000441.1:0-1345 GCF_001635675.1 Oleiphilus sp. HI0061
AAAATCAACTATAATTAGCTGATCTGATGCACGTTATTCAATAGAATACCGCTTCACTTTTACGCAGACACTGACATATTGCTTAGAGTACCAACTTACAATTATGCTCATTCACCTTTTCGAACTGTTAACACTTTGCTTAGTTTTCCTTGCAGCATATCGCGGGCGTTACTATTACCGCGTGACTGCTTTAGAGGGTGCTAACCATGTTCACACCACGAAAAGTAGTTTAGCAAGCGAGCTCCCCGCATTTGTGGCACACTCGCCTACCGAAGCGGTAGAGCCTACAGAAAAACCTGTAGACATGAGTACAGACAAACCAAAGGTGCAAAAAGGTGACGTACTCAATAATTACATCGGTGATTTCTTCTAGCTCATTTCTTTTCGAAAGGTTTGGATTCAAGNCTTAAATTTCTCTGGCTTTAAGTAATGAGAATGGTAGTATTCAGCTAATTTCACTCCAACCTGTAAGAAGGTGAGGCTTTTACGCACGTGTTAACATTGAATACTCTCTACAAGCTCTGTTTTCGAATACTCGCGCTATTTCTTTTGTCTTTCACGATTAACCATGCTTATGCTGAAGATTTCAGCGAAGAAATATTCCAGGTAGAATACATTCTCTTTACTCACCAGGGGCATGTCGAAGCGAATAGAAAGTTTAATCTTGTTCCCTACAATCCACCTCGGCATTCACAATACACTCATTTGATCGAAGGTTTAGAAACCTTATCGAACTTCCAATATGAACAGCTTGATAGTTCATCAATGCAACTCAATGATGCGCTTTCAAAATTAAATAAAAGTAGGGATGTACGCGTCATTAAATATGGCGCTTGGCAACAAGCCATGGAACCAGGCAGCACATTACCCCCACTTCGTATATCTGCGCTGACCGATGTAGTTCAAAATGAAAGCTATTATGGTGAAACTCACCTAGAGGGAACGCTTACTATTAAACGTTCCCGATACATGCACATCGAAGCAGATTTATTTCTTACCAGTTTTTTGTTTTATCCAGAGCGAAACATTTTCGACTGGCTACTTTCGACCAGCACTATTCGACACAAAACTGATTCATTGCTACAAGCATACAAGCCAGACGAAATTGTTTTAAGCAAGCACTCTTCCTCCAGGATACCTAGTCAGGTATTCCGTTTACACCAAAGCCGGCGCTTAAAATATGGAGAAATTCATTATTTAGATCACCCGGCAATCGGTTTAATTGTCACCATTAATAAATTAGAGCCAGAGCCCGAGATCTAGCAGATAGAGCTACTATTATTAGCGTTATCTAGCGACTTATTATGAACGATAAATCAAGCACAAATGAAACCAGAACTTCTGA
>NZ_LWFE01000442.1:0-786 GCF_001635675.1 Oleiphilus sp. HI0061
AGAGTAAGAAGTGATCCAGGGTTCTTTGGTGGGCCTGTTCTCCTAACTTTTGTGCGAGCGAGTCGTTATTTAAAAGTAAATCTAACTTTTCTGCCAATACCTTGGGGCTTTCTGGTGGTACCAAAATGCCAGTTTCTTCATTAATGATGATGTCAGGGATGCCGCCAACCTGGGTTGCCAGTGTCGGCTTATGGCATATGCCAGCCTCGATGAAAACCAAGCCGAAACCTTCTTCTCGGGAGGGTTGTAGAAAGATATCGCAGGCCTGCATCCAATCCATTACATTGGTGACCTGGCCGAGTAGGGTGATTTTATCTTCCAGGCCTTTATCTCTAATGTGCGTTCTAAGTCGCTCATAGTCTTGAGGTGCCCCGTCGCCAGCAATGTATAGGTGAGTGCTATCGAGAACCTTAGGGGACTTTTGTTTCAATAGTGCTAAGGCTTCGATACTGTCGTCATGCCCTTTAATGGGCCCTAAATGACCTGCAGAGAATAAAATACGCCCATTAAGTGCTAACTTGTCTTTTGCTGCTTGTGTCGCATTACCTTCAGGTTGGGGTACTTCGCTTAGTTCTACGCCACCATGAATGGTGGTTGTTTTTTTATCGTTTATACCAAGCTGATTCACCATGCGCAGCTTTCTCTCATTCGATATAGCGATGTAATGATTCAATAACCAAGCAGAGAGTTTGTTCTTTAGGGTGGGTTGATAATAACGTAGTTCTGAGCGGTGATAAGTACCGATTATTGGTTTTCGTGTTAACTTACATGCGAGACCTGCATAGA
>NZ_LWFE01000443.1:0-1155 GCF_001635675.1 Oleiphilus sp. HI0061
AGATATTGAGGGAACTAGTCAGGCTGATACACTTTTAGGTGGTGCTGGTGATGACTGGATCGCAGGTTTTGAAGGCGATGATACTCTGTATGGTGAAGGTGGCGACGATATCTTAGTTGGCGGTGCTGGGAACGATACTTTGTACGGCGGTTCGGGTGAAGATGACTATGATTTCGACCCTGGTTTTGGTCAAGATGTCATTTACAATACTGGAAGCGACTATAATGAGATATGGCTTTACCAGGTTAATGAGTCGGATGTGGCTTATGCAAAGCAAGGCAATGACCTCGTGGTTTCTATTATCGGAACGTCTGATCAGATAACCGTTAAAGACTGGTATGAGTCACCGGAACGAAAAGTAGTAGTGTATTTCGATGATTTGGATATCACACATTCAATCGATCATATTGAGTCATTAGCGACTGACGAGAGTAGTTCGAGCAATAGCGAACCTACCGCTCTAGCGGATACAGCAAACACCGAGGAAGATACTTCCATTATCATTGATGTGTTAGCCAATGACAGCGATATCGATGGTGATAGTCTGAGCATTAGCTCTGCTTCAGCCTCGTATGGTTCGGTTCTCATCAATGGTGATGGAACGCTGAACTACACACCTAATGCCGATTTCAATGGTTTAGATAGCATCAGCTATGAAGTCTCAGATGGTAACGGTAGCACCGCGGCCTCATCGGTATTCGTCACGGTTAACCCCGAAAACGATGCGCCTGTTGCTGTATTCGATACGGCTGCAACGCAGGAAGATACGTCAGTCACGATTGATGTGTTAGCGAATGACAGCGATATCGATGGTGATAGTTTGAGCGTTAGCTCTGCATCAGCGGTAAGTGGTGCTGTTGTAATTAATGGCGATGGAACGCTGAGCTACTCGCCTAATGCAGATTTCAATGGTTTAGATAGCATCAGCTATGAAATCTCAGACGGTAACGGTGGCACCATGACCTCGTCAGTCTCTGTCACAGTGAACCCTGAAAATGATGCGCCTGTTGCTGTTGCAGATGCGGCAGCAACACAGGAGGATACGTCTGTCACCATTAATGTGTTAGCGAATGATGGTGATATCGACGGAGATAGTTTGAGCATTAGCTCTGCATCAGCGTCAAATGGTGCTGTTGTGATTAATGGCGATGGCAC
>NZ_LWFE01000444.1:0-555 GCF_001635675.1 Oleiphilus sp. HI0061
CACTCAAGACATCGATGAGCCTGTTCAGTCGCGTCATTCTGATCAAATGACTGATAGATCTCACCAAAATCTTCGGTACGACCTTCCATTGGAATTTTCTTTGGGTCAACTCGACCCACATCAACAAACTGAAAGTTGTTATTTAAACGCTTTGCCATATTCTAACCTCTAAACCTTATTCGCAATGAGAGTATTCGATAATTCGAAACACTACTCAGGGCGAGAACGCATGTTGTTAAGCAAGTTATCCAAGCTAGCCGCCTTCGGCTTAACTAACCAGAACTTAGCAATGAAGTCATCGAAGTGCTCAAGGATCTCTTGCCCCCACTTACTAGATGTCTCAGCAACATGCTCCTTAATAACGCCTCGCAAATGATTGCGATAAGGCTCCATTTGTTCAGTTGAAACTCTTTGAATTTCTACCAACTCATGATTGTATTTATCTACAAACGTATTTTCCTGGTCTAGCACATAGGCAAAACCACCTGTCATACCAGCACCAAAGTTATAACCTGTTTGACCTAGAACAGTAATCAAACCGCCAGTCATATATTC
>NZ_LWFE01000445.1:0-691 GCF_001635675.1 Oleiphilus sp. HI0061
ACATTGGATCGCCCATTTCATCTTTCGATATGACTTTTTTACCCGCGATATAAGGGAAACTGGTTTCAAGTTCATCAAGAGCAGCCGATAGCAGCTCTCCAAGGATCTCACTTTTTGTTCTTTTGGGGTACATTTCTGCTAGTGCGTTAATTTTCGCTGCATCTTCTAAGGGGAGTCGGAATGTGTAGTCTTCAGAAGTAAATGTTGCTTTGGCTTGTTGTTCCCAGCATTCTGCTAAGGCTTTTATTTTCATAGCTTGAATCCTTGTGTGGTCGGGTTGTTCATTTTTTACGCTTAACTACAAGAATAAGTGTAGGTTGTTTGTTCAAAAAGTAGACACTTAAAAGTGTGTGCTTTTGTTAATGGTTTACTTGTTGTGGATTGTGCTCCATATTTATATATCTAGTTTTTACTATTTTGCGCAAATAAGGATTGGCTTGTAGTCACGAGCTTGTGATCAGCTTGCTTGCTAGCCTTGATAATCAAACACATTTGGAAAAGGTATATGTCAGAATTACACCCTTCTTTACGAGAAAATGTCCGTTTGCTTGGTGAGTTGTTAGGGCAGAATATTGAAGAACACCTTGGTTCGGAGTTTGTGGCGAAGTTGGAAGCCATTAGGGCTGCGGCAAAGCAGGATCGTGAAGCTGATGCGGGGGATGCGCATCCAGAACTTGTTCGTTTGCTTCAG
>NZ_LWFE01000446.1:0-16856 GCF_001635675.1 Oleiphilus sp. HI0061
TCTTTCCGACACCAAAGGGGCCGTTCACAGCGCTGCAGGACGTGAGTTTACAAATTAAAAAGGGCGAGTTTGTATCGCTTATCGGACACTCGGGTTGTGGTAAGTCAACCGTTTTGAACGTTGTCGCTGGCCTACATCAGGCAACCAATGGCGGTGTAGTTCTTAGCGGCAAAGAAGTGACAGAACCAGGACCTGAGCGGGCCGTTGTCTTCCAAAATCATTCTCTATTGCCGTGGTTGACGGCGTATGAAAATGTTGAGCTGGCCGTTAAGCAAGTATTCGGAAAAACTAAGTCAAAAGCAGAAACTAAAGAGTGGGTAGAACATAATCTTCACTTGGTTCATATGGATCACGCTATGTATAAGCGTCCTGACGAAATATCAGGGGGTATGAAGCAGCGTGTGGGTATCGCTCGTGCTTTGGCGATGCAGCCAGAGATTTTGTTAATGGATGAGCCATTTGGCGCGCTAGATGCCCTGACCAGGGCGCATATGCAAGACTCCTTAATGGAGATCCAGAATGAGCTGAATAATACCGTTATTATGATCACCCATGATGTTGATGAAGCAGTTTTGCTGTCAGATAGAATTGTCATGATGACTAATGGCCCAGCGGCAACGGTTGGTGAAATATTAGATGTTGGTCTTGAACGCCCTCGTGATCGATTGGCCTTAGCAGAAGACCCAGAATACGTTCACCTTCGATCAGAAGTTCTAAAGTTCCTGTACGAAAAACAACGAAAAGTTGAACCGATTAGTGCCTCAGTAAAAAAAACTAAAGCTGCCTCAGGTATTGCGGCAGCGTAAGACAAGTTAATCATTACTCCCGTTTACAATGGCGTAAACATAGGGGGTAGGTGGACAACGGCGTTCACAAGTAATGCGACATGAGAAAACTGTTGAGTAGAGGCTCAGTAGTTATCTCACAGCGCATTGTTTGTGAGCGCTTTTTTAATGCCTTAAGAATTAGTAAAGCCATATTTATAGCAAGGGTCACAGCATAAACAAAGAATGACTGACTTATGCTTGGCCTTTAAAAAAGTAACTAGGAGATGTAAATGAAAAAACGTTCAATTAGCCTATTAAGCACAGCAATCGCTACGATTATTGCTTCGAGTAGCGTTGTCGCTGCACCAGAAACGATTACTGAGGCGATTACAGGTGGTAAAGCCTATGGTGACTTGCGTTTACGATATGAAAGTGACGACCGAAGCAATGACACTGATTCAGATGCCTTAACCCTACGTACGAGAATCGGATACAAAACGGCAGAATTCAAAGGCTTTACTGCACTGGTCGAGTTTGAAGATAGTCGTGAAGTTTTGGGGGTTGAAGAAGCGGACGATGATGCATTAATTCTAGACTCAGAAGTAACTGAGCTCGATCAAGGCTTTATTCAATATAAGAATGACATGGTGACAGCAAAACTAGGGCGTCAAGTGATTGCCTTGGGCGGTCAGCGTCATGTAGGTCATGTTGGTTGGCGCCAAGATCGCCAGACTTTTGATGCGGCGAGAGTTACGGTTAAGCCAATAGAGGGTCTTACTTTAGACGCATCCTATATTTATAAAGTAAACCGAATTAACTCGGGTGCCTTTGCGGATGTCGCTGATACTGATATAACACTATTAAATGTTGCTTACCAAACTCCTTTTGGTAAAGCTGTGGTATACAACTATGAGATCTCAGGAGAGCCTTATGGTGCCGCAGATGGTTGGGATGAGCTATCAACAATTGGTGCAAGTTTTACCGGCTCAACATTAGCAGGTGAAGATCTGAAAGTTTCATATGCTCTAGAGTATGCTTCGCAAGATAATGAAACGAAAGATGCCAGTATGGATTATATGATGGCTGAGGTTGGCCTAACTGCGTCAGGAGTAACAGGCAAGCTTGGCTATTCGTCCTTAGGGTCTGACGATGGCAATCAGTCGTTCGCGACACCTTTAGCAACTGTTCATAAGTTTGAAGGTTGGGCTGATGCATTTCTAGGTCAGTCCTTGTTTGGTGCGGGTGGCGGTAATGGTGTTGTAGACACTTATGCTTCAGTCTCAGGTAAGTTCGCTGGTGTAAAACTGGTGGGTGTTTACCATGATTTTGAGACCGATGAAGGCAGTGCTGACGCGGGTAGAGAGATAGATCTTTTGGCAGTCAAAAAGTTTAATAAAACCTATAGCGGAGGCCTGAAGTATGCTGATTACTCGGCACCTTCTGGCGGTACTGATAAGTCCGTAATGTGGGCGTGGGTTGGAATGAAGTTCTAAAGTCTGACACATAACTATAAGCCGTTAATAAGACTTCAGGGTCTTATTTTGCTAGCCTGGTGCCGTACCCGTCGCGGGTTGACAAGACTTTCCTCTTGTTAATTCAGGCTAGCTTTTTTCGGTTTTTTATGTGGGCTAGAGAGATACTCTAGCAAGGCTTCGAGCTTCATTGCTTCATGGAATAAACTTCCTTGTGCGTAGTCGCAGCCATGGCTTTTTAAGTGTGCAAGCTGTAAATCATTTTCAACGCCATCAGCAGTAACAGAAAGTTTCATCTGATGAGCCATACTAATAATTGCATTGCTAAAGTTAGTGTTTGCCTGATTTTCAGGGAGACCATTAAGGTAGCGTTGGTCTATTTTTAAGGCGTGAGCCGGAACTTGTTTCAAGTAGCTCATTGACGCATAGCCTGAACCAAAACGATCGATGATAATATGAACGCCCATATCTTTCAGTTCTTTTAGACGACCAATCACTTCGGGCTTTTGGTCAACGAAGCACTTTTCAACTACCTCGAAATGCAGGTATTTAATATAGTTCGGGTGTTCGGAAAATAGCGCTCGTACTTCAGAAACAAAGTAACGGTCTTTAAGTTGTCTAGGCGATATGTTGACACTAAAGCTAATATCTTTGATGCCTTCTTTAAGTAGTCTTTGGATATCTTTTACAAGCTGTTTTAGCACCCAGTTACCGAGAGGAATAATGCTGCCTGCATTTTCTGCTATCGAGATAAAATCATCGGGCATACGAATATCTTCTTCAGTGTATTGCCAGCGTAGAGATGCTTCTACGCCTGAAATGCTTTGATCTTTTAAATCGAGAATCGGCTGATAAACCAAAAAGAAGTCTTGGTTTTCAATGCTGTGCTGAATTTCCTTTTCTGTCTTTATTTTATAGCGGATCTCGTTGTTCATATCTTCAGAGAAGAATTGATAATTGTTTCTGCCGCTTTGCTTTGCCTGATACATAGCGATGTCGGCATTATTAATAAGGTCAGTGTCATTAAGCGAGTCTTCAGGGGTGACGCTAATGCCAATACTCGCGGTGATAAAGACTTCCTGAGTGTCGATGATCACGGGAGATTCAAAAGAGTTGATTATATTCTGTGTTACTTTACTGGCATCTTCGTAATTCTTAATGTTGCTTAGTAAGACTGTAAATTCATCACCACTGATACGAGCAATGCTATCGTTTTGCCTTACATGCTCATTCAAGCGCTTGGCGACGGATTTTAGAATCTCGTCACCGGCCTGATGACCTAGGGAGTCATTAATGGTTTTGAAGTTATCTATATCAATAAACAACAATGCAGCTTTTACCATATTACGTTTGGCATTTTGAATTGCTGACTCGAGCCTCTTCTGGAATAGTACCCGATTTTCTAGACCTGTCAGCGGGTCGTATAAAGCCATACGTTCCATTTCATCGTGATGATTCTTGATATCGGTGATATCTTCGAAAGTAATCACATAGTGAGATATTTCTGAGGTTTCTTGATAGGGATGGCTTTTAAGCAATGAAATACTGGTCTTCATCCAATGCGTGTCACCATTTGCATCGGTGCACTTGAGTTTACTCTGAATCAGACCTTCGGTATTAGGCGATAAGCTTTGTGTACTCAACTCCTGAGAGGAGATCGGGGGAAGGGAAAGTTTGTTTTCCAGTATCGAAATTGGCTGCCCCTCCAGCTTCATATCACAGCTACCAGTAAGCTTTAGAAATGCCTTACTGGCATAACTAATTGTGTGCTCCTTATCTATAATTAATACTGTACTATCACTACTCTCAATCGCTTGGGATAAGAGTTGCAGTGATACTTCACGCTTTTTACGCTGATTTATTTCTTCCGTAAGTTCGTAGTTTATTTTGTTGATGGTTTCTGTTCTGGAAATTATTCGTTTCTCAAGCTCAGTGTTGAGCGTATGCAGCTCATCCTCTTTGTCTTTTAATTGTTTCGTATAAACAATTAATTCCCGATTAGCCTTGGTGAGATACATTGTTTTCTCACTAACAGCGCGTTTCAGGTTTTTATTGACATAGAATAAGATTGAAATAAAGGCTGCGCCAATAACAAATATAATACTGGAAACTTGGAGTACCTGACGCGTCAGTTGGCTGGCTTCATTTAGTTCAGGAGAGTAAATGAAACGCTCGTGGTTCAATTCGCCAGTGCTCATGCCAAGATCGGTAAACGAGTCAGCGATGTGCTGCCACCTTCCGGGGTTCATGTGTCCCAGATCCACCAGTTTGGGAACGATTAGACGAATGGTCTCCTGAGCTTCATGGCGGAGTTCTTCAATGCTGAGTTCTGATTGATACTTATTCTTGATGAGCTCAATAAGCTCATCTGGATTCTCAATAGCGTAACGCCAGCCGTCAATACTGGCTTTTCTAATGGCTTTCACTTCATCGCTATGCTCATCAACTTTAGACTCTGTGCTAAATAACACGTCTCCGTAATAGTCTATTCCGTAAACACGAGGGTCTATAAGGTTGTATTCGACACCTCTTTGTCTCAGCTGGAAGGGTTGATCGGTTATATAACCAACCATTGCATCGACTTTTTCATCGATTAAATCCTGAATATTGTAGGATAAGGGCACCGACTCAATTTGTGACTCATTAATCCCTTCTTTCTTTAACAGTCCTAACGTATTTGAACCGTAATGTCCCTCTGGGTACATCACGCGTTTACCGATTAAGTCTTGTGGAGTTAGCAGATTATTCTTCTTTAAAGTCATCAATACGATTGGCGAGTGTTGAATAATGGCTGCTAATGCGACGAGAGGATTGCCGTTCAGGTGATAGAGCACAAGCTCAGCATTGGCTATGCCATAATCAGCCTTACCCTCAAGCACTTCTGTGATGGGGTTTATATCAGGACCGGCAGCTCTGATCTCGACGTTGTAACCGGCATCTTGGTAATAGCCATTTTCCAGGGCTGCGTAGAATCCTGCAAATTGAAATTGGTGTTTCCACTTCAGTTGTATACTGACATTTTTGAGTGATGGGCTGAGATGCTCATCTGCGTAAGCGCTTGTGGAGCCAATCAACATACTCAGATACAGAAGAAAGAATAACGAGACGGTTGATGTGCCTCTAGCAACCCGTAGCGCTATACTGGGCAATATCTGTACGTGGGCGTTGCTTGCTTTCTTTGTTATGTTATTCAAAGTTAAAAGTCTACTGGTTAAAGGTAATAGCCGCGTATTTGGAAGGCCAAAGCAATCTTTTAAGTGTAGTTCAAAAAAACACCAGCTGCAGAGTTACGAGCTTAAAAATAATGTAAATTTATTGGCGGAATTATCAGGTATTAATAAGTCTTTGTGCCAGATCAAGGCATTGGATAAGAAGTTTGTTCATAGTATGAGTTATAGATTTTGTTTTGAAGCTGATTCAGAAAGCACCATTGATACAGAGTACGGATAGATGGGAATTGATATAGATAAGAGCAGTTTTGCAGAAAGTGATTATCGAGACTTTGAAAAAAAACTGCAGACCAACCTTTCCAGCTTGAGCTCCCTATTGTCACAGACAGGCTTTGGAAAAAAGAAACCGGGTAGTGCTATTTTGGGTGCCGAGCTCGAAATGTATATTGTTGATAGCAAGGGAGAGCCCTTGTTGCTGAATCAAGAAATCTTAGATGCTGCTGATGACAAACAACTGACTCTGGAGATTAACCGCTATAACCTGGAATATAACCTGACTCCATATTCCCTGTCGGATGCGCCGTTTAAGTCGACAGAAAATGAGATTTGCCGCCAGCTGTCGAAGCTAAATGATATTGCTGCAAAATATGAAGGTCGCATATTTCCTGTCGGTATACTTCCTACGCTGGATAATTCTCATTTCGGGCCTGTTTGTATGACGGACCGCCAGCGTTATAGAACCTTGGTTGAGCAATTGTTTGAACGTCGTGGGCGTGAATTTGAAATTGATATTAACGGTAGACCTCCTTTACAAATGGATATGCAGGACGTTACCTTGGAAGGTGCGAATACTTCATTCCAGATTCATTATCGAGTCGACCCTGAAGACTATGCAAATACCTTCAATGCCTTTCAAATGGTGACGCCTTTAGTGTTAGCTTTAGGTGCTAATTCACCCGGTTTATTTGGTCACGACCTCTGGTGTGAAACACGAGTACCTTTGTTTAAGCAGTCTATCGATACGCGAATAAAAGATAGATACCGATGGAACGAGCCTTCTAGGGTAAGTTTTGGGCAAGGCTGGGTACGCCGCTCTGCTTTGGAATTATTTCAGGAAACAGCTTCGATATTTTCACCTTTATTGCCAATATGCAGTGAACAGGACCCAGAAGCCCAGATGGCAGAAGGGAAAGCACCTAGCTTATCAGAGTTGCGACTTCATCAAAGCTCTGTTTGGTTGTGGAATCGACCGGTATATGACGATGCTGATGAAGGCCATTTACGGATAGAACTAAGGTCTTTGCCCGCTGGGCCCAGCGCGGTTGATATGGTTGCCAATGCAGCACTGTATATCGGTCTGGCAGAGTACTATCGCGACAAAATGAATGAGCTGATGCCTGCTTTACCTTTTCATTTAGCGGAGTTTAACTTCTATCGCGCCGCGCAATTTGGCTTGGGTGCACGAATCGTTTGGCCAGACCCTCAGCGTTCAGGTTGTCGTGATCAGCCCATTATCGATATTCTTTCCCAAAGCATTGATCATGCAGAGCAGGGCTTGCGTAGTATCGGTGTTGAAGATGAGGAAGCAGGCTATTATCTATCCATTGTTAAAAAGCGTCTTGAGTCAAAGCAGAACGGAGCAGTATGGCAAAGAGAGAGAACCGCTTATTATCAGAATGAAAAGTCTTATAGCTCTGACAAAGCAAGAAAAGCAATGCTAGAAGACTATATTGCTTACAGCCTAGACAACATTCCAGTGGGTGAATGGCCTTTAACGTAACAATTATTGGATATAAGAATGAGTATAGAGTTAAACAGATTTTGTGACCCAGACCCAAGCTCAATTGGTGAGGATATCTATCAGTTTCTTGATTACTTGGGAGGCCCTTCAGAAATCCTGCTGTCAGGAGATGACACCACTCGAACGCGAGCATTTGTAACGCTACTGCATGGCAATGAACCTTCAGGCCTTATTGCCTTATTTAAATGGTTGAAGTCGGGACTTAAGCCAGCGGTGAATGTCGTTTGCATTGTGGCTTCAGTATCAGCGGCTAGCTTGGAGCCTTCATTCAGTCATCGTGTCTTCGCTCGTCAGCGTGACCTGAATCGCTGCTTTAAAGAACCCTTTGATGATGAACCTGGCTATCTCGCCGCTGAGATTCTAGAGACTTTAAAGCGCTATAAACCTGAAAGCTTGATCGATATGCATAACACCTCGGGCTCAGGCCCTTCATTTGCGGTGGCGATCTACGAAGATCCTCAGCATGATGCTTTGACAGAATTGTTTACTAAACGCCTCATCGTGACTCACCTACGTTTAGGGGCTCTGATGGAGGTCACCGAATACCTTTGCCCAACTGTGACGATTGAATGTGGAGGGCGTTTAGATGAGTCTGCGCACCAGATTGCTTGGGAGGGCTTAAATCGTTATTTTCGTTTAGAAAGTGTCTTGGCAGGCCAAGAAAGTCAAGAGAGCTTGGAGGTGCTTACTAATCCGGTAAGGCTCGAACTAAAGGATGATTGTCGTCTAAGGTATGGCGAGAAATTAAGTGAAGAATCTGATTTGTGTTTGCTACCCAGTATAGAGCAATTGAATTCAGGTATTACTGTTAAAGATACGCAGTTGGGTTGGGTCGCAACAGATGATCTGAAAGCTGTATTTTCTTCAAAAAATAGTCGAGAAGAATGTGTGGTAAATGAGTTGGTTTATATCAAAGACGGCGGATTGTTTGCTAAACGAGACTTAAAGCTCTTTATGATCACTAATAATCCGGAAATCGCCAAGATGGATTGTCTATTTTATGCAGTAAGGGACTGTGGTTCAGAGGTTGTTGCGGAATTATCTTAGTGGCCCGCTTACAAGTTGAACCCAGATTTTACTGGGTTCAACAAGAAATTAAAGGAACGCATTTGTGCCTTATTTTTTAGCTTCCGGGTGAAGAGACTTACCTAGTATATGGCTGTCTTCTTCGATAACTGATGATGCTTGGCCGACAATAAGGGGATCTGCTCCACGAACAACATGATGATTCTTATCAGGATAATCCAGCTTAGAAAGGAAGTGTTGCATACACGCAAGGCGTGCTCTTTTTTTATCATCTGATTTTACGACTACCCAGGGTGCGTCAGCGGTATCGGTGTAGAAAAACATCGCTTCTTTCGCTTCGGTATAGTCATTCCATTTTTCTTGAGCAAGTTTGTCGATAGGGCTTAGTTTCCACTGTTTTAGAGGGTCAGTTTCACGTTTCTGAAAGCGAGCGGTTTGCTCTTCTTCAGTAACAGAGAACCAATACTTAAATAATTTTATACCGCTACGGGTAAGCATTCTTTCTAGTTCTGGCGTTTGACGCATAAACTCAAGGTAGTCGCTCGGTTCGCAGAACCCCATAACTCTTTCAACACCTGCTCGGTTATACCAAGACCGGTCGAATAAAACGAGTTCACCTTTGGTGGGCAGGTGTTTAATGTAGCGTTGAAAGTACCACTGACCGAGCTCTTCTTCAGTCGGCTTTTCCAAAGCAACAACGTGAGCGCCCCGTGGGTTTAGATGTTCCATAAAGCGTTTTATGGTGCCACCTTTACCAGCGGCATCTCGCCCTTCAAACAGAATCACTATTTTTTGTCCTGACTCTCTTATCCACTTCTGGGCTTTTAGTAGCTCGATTTGTAATTCTTTTTTTATGCTTTCGTATCGTTGGCGACTAATTTTTGTCTTGTATGGGTATTCGCCTGACCTAAATGATTCGGCAATATAATGTGGGTCATGGCGTTTTTCTGCTAGAGCGTGAAGCTGAGTCCCTACTGAGCTCAAAGTCTTATTCTTAGACGAAGTTTGCTTGTCTGATTGATTCTTATCTGAGTTTTGCATGGTTCTTTTCTAGCCCTCTTTTTTAAACGTAATCCTTAAGTCTACTAGACAATTGGAGGGCGCATGGTTAAATAACGGGCTTGATTGATATGTGTCAATACCTATGAGTGGATATCTAACGGTTAATGGGCAGTAGATGTAATTTTATAAGCCAATGATTGGAGATTAGGGCTGAGGATAACCTTGAGCGCGAGTGGCCCTTGCTTAAGATAGGTTACGCCTGATACTTGTCATTTCCGCGATTTAAAGTGAGCATGAACTCGCTTAACAAACTCCATATACTGACTTTCGTCGTGCAAATTCACTTCTTCTTCGATCGGCAATAAAGGGAACCTTTCCTTCAAGGCTGCCGCGAATAGGCCCATACCGCCTTGTTGGTGAATAGTGCTGTCACTCTGAAATATTTTGACGTTTCTGACTCCGCAGCTGGGTGAGTTTTTCATCAGAACAAAGCCATCTAAAGACCCAAAGCTATCAAGGGCCTCTTTGCAGCCTTCAAGTAATTGAGGGCCTAAGTTTATGCCTGTTAAGTCAGTGTCATCGTTATACCGTAGCGTTGGCCTGGAAGGGTTGCCGGTAAGTCGCATTTTGGGGCGGGGTATACCAAAACCGGCAGCGGCTTCAGGGCAGAATGTTTCAAAAGAGAAGTGTTTGCTCAATTCGTCTAAGCACAATGATGAGCGTTTATGCTTTCCGTCATAACGTACTTCAAATCCTGCAAGGCAGGCGCTTAGACCAATCTTAGGTTTTGATCCTGGCATTTTATATGATGCTTGTGACATGGTACCTGGTGCTTAGGGGAGCGAGTTTAGGCTTATTTTGAACTATTCGAAGGAGAATGAATATAGTATTTCTTATATCTAACAAATAACGATTGCCGTAGGCAGAGGGTTCCAGCCTTCGCTGGATCAACCCCGTACTAGCCCGCTTGCGAGCCATGGAAGGCTCTGCCTACAGAAGTCGGTTTACCTAGTGCCCGCGTAGGCAGAGGGTTCCGCCCCTCGCAGACTCTGCCCCATGCTACTCCTCATGCGAGCTGTGGAAGGCTTTGCCTACAGTTAGATGGGTTTAGCGACAAACCCTGTCCTGGTAGTAGTCATTGCTGTAGTTGCAGGACTTACATGCAGAAGGCTTGTCATTACTATGCTTTGATGCTTTTGGGCTAATTGTCTCGATAATCTTTTTCATTCGACTTTCTCCTATTGATTGTTTGCATTGTTAGCTTCGCAAGTCATGTGCAATTTGTATAGTTCAAAAAATAGAAGTAGATGATCACTTTTTCTTAACGAAGTTCTTCAGCAAACACTTCCATTAAGCACTCAATGTTCTTGACGCCGATATAGTTGGGGCGACTTAAAAAAGCGATTCTGCGATGAGGTCCTGGTTCATTCAAGTGAATTGCTTTGAGGTCATCGCTTTGGCTATCTATCTGCTTTAAGGCCATCTCGGGAACGAGAGTACTACCCATACGACCGGCCACCATTTGAATCAAAGTGTTGAGGCTGGTCGCGCCTAGTGTTTCACTTTGTTCATTATTACTTAGCTTACATGCTGCTAGGGCATGATCTTTAAGGCAGTGACCGTCCTTGAGTAGCATTAGTTTTGACTGATCTATTTCGGTACTGGTGATTTCATCTAAACCTGATTGCTCTGCATCATTGCGCGTCAGCCAGTAAAAGTCTTCTTGAAAGAACTCAAAGGCTAACAGTCCGTCATGTGGATAGGGTAGCGCCAGAATTGCGGTATCAATCTCGCCTTTGCGGATCATGTCTACCAGGACATGAGACTGCTCTTCGATAATTGTCAGTTTGAAGTCAGGGTATTGTTGGCGAAGTGCAGGTAAGACTTTGGGAAGTAAGTAAGGCCCGACTGTTGGAATGACACCAACCGTCATCGGATGATTTAAAGGCGCTTTCTGGTTTTGCGATAGTTGATAAAGGCTGTCGACTTCCAGTTTGATACTTTGTGCCCGTTGCAGAAACATCTTTCCGGTGGGGGTAATCAGTACCTTCTTATTGTCTCGTTCGAATATTTGAATATCCAACTGCTTTTCTAATTCACTTAAGGCGGTGCTCAGTGCTGACTGAGATACTGAACAGGCTTCAGCAGCTTTCTTGAAGTGCAGCGTTTTCTCGACAGCCAAAGCATAGTGAATTTGCTTGAGTGAAATCATGGTCTTGCTCTCTTCTCACAATAATAGTGATGAGTTTAGATCAATGTTCAGTTTTTTTGAACATCACCTTTTATTTAATTCAATTTATTTAATTCTTGTTCGCGCTTAATCTTATTCCTGTCGAAACACACAACACAAACTTAATCGAGGAATACAACATGGCGAACATGATCAACAAATCAATCCCTGAATTTACTGCTCAAGCTTTTCACAACGGCGAGTTTAAAGAAGTGACAACTGAAGATGTAAAGGGTAAGTGGGCAATCTTCCTTTTCTACCCAGCAGACTTCACGTTTGTTTGCCCAACTGAGCTTGAAGACATGGCGAAGCACTACGAAGAGCTTCAGAAGCTAGGTGTAGAAGTTTACTCAGTTTCGACTGACACGCACTTTACTCACAAAGCATGGCACGACACGAGTGAGGCGATTGGTACGATCAACTACCCAATGATCGGTGATCCAACAGGTGTCATTACTCGCGGCTTTGATGTAATGATCGAAGAAGAAGGTTTGGCACTACGTGGTACTTTCCTAGCCAACCCTGAAGGCATCATCAAGGTTGCTGAGCTTCACGACCTAGGTATCGGTCGCTCTGCAAAAGACATGGTTCGTAAGGTCAAAGCGGCTCAATACGTAGACCAACATGACGGCGAAGTATGCCCAGCAGCGTGGGAACAAGGTGAAGAAACATTGACTCCAAGCCTGGATTTGGTTGGCAAGATCTAGTCTGCATTAAACGCTAAATAGCAGTATCTCAGGAGGTTCATATAAGAGCCTCCTGAATCTCCAAAGGTATTTAAAACGAGGATAAGAGAATGTTGACGAATGACATTTTGAACGCGCTTAAAGGCTATACCGCCAATATGCAGAATGATATCACCTTTGTTGTGCAAACAGGTGAGCATGACAAAAAAGCGGAGTTGATGGAATTTCTCAGCAGTTTCGCATCGGTTAGCGACAAGATTTCACTTGAAGAACGTGATATAAAATCAGTATTGCAAAGCCCGGTAAGTTTTTTGTTAGAACGTGATGGAGAAGATACGGGAATTCGGTTCTCCGGTATTCCTGGCGGTCACGAATTCAATTCGCTAGTGCTTGCGGTGCTTCACGCTTCGGGTACTGATATGAAGTTGGATGATTCAATAAAGTCGATCATAAGTGGTGTACAGGAAGCACTTAACTTCGAAGTCTTTGTAAGCTTGAGTTGTCACAATTGTCCTGAAGTGGTCCAGGCTTTGAATCAGTTTGCTTTGGTCAACGATAAGATTACCACTGAAACCATTGATGGCGGTGTCTATCCGGACTTGATCGAAGAGCGAAGTATTCAAGGTGTGCCTAGTGTTTACTTGAATGGTGAAGTATTCGCTAACGGTAAAATTGACCAGGCAGTCCTACTAGAGAAATTGATGGCTAAATACCCCGACATCACTCAGGCAGCAGAGCCTGCTGAAGCACTACCTGTTCAGGATGTTGTTGTGATTGGTGGTGGCCCGGCAGGTGCAGCATCAGCGGTGTATAGTGCTCGAAAAGGTTTGAAAGTAGCGATCATCGCAGATCGGATTGGTGGACAGGTGAAAGACACTATGGGGATCGAAAACCTGATCTCTGTGCCTAAAACAACCGGCCCGGAATTGTCTACGGCTTTGGAGCAGCATATTAAAGAATATGACGTGACCGTCAGAGAACACTTACGAGTCGCGAACATCGAGAAAGGCCAGGGGGGTGAAAACCATAAGATTGAACTCTCTTCGGGTGAAGTGATCGAAACCAAGACGGTGATTGTTGCGACCGGTGCAAAGTGGAGAGAGCTTGGCATTCCTGGCGAGAAGGAAAACATAGGTCAAGGTGTTGCTTACTGCCCGCACTGTGACGGACCGTTCTTTAAAGGTAAGGATGTTGCTGTTATTGGTGGCGGAAATTCAGGTGTTGAAGCGGCTTTGGATTTAGCTGGTATCGTAAAATCTGTCACAATCTACGAGTTTATGCCTGAATTAAAGGCTGACAAAGTCTTGGTTGAGCAAGCTAAAAAACGTGAGAATATTACTATTCTGCGTAATGTAGCGACCAAAGAAGTCTTGGCTGAAGGTGGCAAGGTTGTTGCCTT
The DNA here is from genome assembly GCF_001635675.1 of Oleiphilus sp. HI0061. Lineage (NCBI taxonomy): Bacteria > Pseudomonadati > Pseudomonadota > Gammaproteobacteria > Oceanospirillales > Oleiphilaceae > Oleiphilus > Oleiphilus sp. HI0061. The sequence continues at coordinate 13,554 of NZ_LWFE01000446.1, forward strand.
AGCATACGAAGATCGTGATAGTGGTGAAATTAAGCGCCAGGAATTATCAGGCATTTTCGTCCAAATAGGCTTGGTGCCCAATAGTGGCTTCCTGGAAGGCATTGTAGAAATGAACGCCTATGGCGAGGTAATTGTAGACGCCAAAGGTCAGACTGACGTACCAGGAATCTTTGCCTGCGGTGACGTGACGACCGTGCCTTATAAACAGATCGTGATCGCTATGGGGGAAGGTGCCAAAGCTTCTCTTGCAGCCTTTGACTACTTGCTAATGCAAGGCTAGCCTAAAAAAGCCAGTCCCAGGTATATTGAGCCAATTGGGGCTGGCTTTGTTTTACTAGCGGTAAATCTTCTCTAGACTTTACTTTCTGCTCTGTTATGTTTGTATCAGACCATGACATAGCCAAGCAGACCCTTAATGAAAATTATTGAGCCCAATCTCTGTAATTGTGAATCCTTAGTGGATTTGATCTATGCAGAAACCTCCAAGAATCTTGATGAGCGATTTGTTCGCGCGGTCGGCAAGTTATTAAATCCCGGTTATGTCCGTTTATGTCTTGGGGATTATAGACACAGCACTGAGCTTGTCGTGCTCGCCACTTATCAGCCAGTCTCTGGTGCTAAATCCGAATCAAAGGTTTCACTTAATACCAAGGCTCTAGCAGAGCCGGAAACGGTATTTCCGATACATTTGAGTACCGGGCAAGAAATTAGCATGTTGCTGGATATAGAGCCGAAAGTCAGTTTGATCAATCAAGTCGTTCAGCTCATCGCGGTTTATGTTAATCAACATGGCCATTTAAATCGATCTAATAAAGACCAGCTTACAGCTTTAAAAAATCGCCGCTCCTTTGATCTCGAATACACGCAATTAACCGATAATGCTAAGTCGAATGATGAGAATGTTATTGCTGTATTGGATATAGATCATTTTAAGTCAGTGAATGATCGCTTTGGGCATGTTATTGGCGATGAAACCTTAATTGCTGTTGCCAACTTGATGAAAGATTTTTTTGAGCGTGATGATTATCTTTATCGCTTTGGTGGTGAAGAATTTATTATTTTGTTGCAGGGTATGGGGCGCTCAGAGGCTGCGGATTTACTAGAAGATTTGCGCAGAGAAATTGCTGATCATCACTTCCCCCAAGTAGATCATATTACGGTTAGTATTGGTTTTGTCCTTCTGGCTCATAACTGCGATAGCGTCTTACTATTCGAAAGAGCCGACGCGGCGCTTTATCATGCCAAAGCGAGTGGGCGTAACTGTATCAAGAACTATAAAAACTTAGTCGACAAAGGTGAAATAGAGGCTATCGATAATCGCTCTGGTGATATTGAGTTGTTCTAGCCATTCATTCAAGTCTACATAGCATCTAGATTAACTCACGTCAACTCCCATATCCGGGGTGCCGGCCGGTAAGCCAGGCTTGCGTGAGGTGGTTGATGTTCAATTTTTTAGCATAGGTTTGACAACCTACCTTCAGGTAGGTAAGGTGTGTTTAATAATTGAACAAACTATTTTAGTGAAGTGGTTCCCTGATGAATACCAAGCAACGTATTGTCGAGTTTTCTGCTGATAAGCTTCGGGACCGTGGCTTTGATGGCTTCAGTTATTTAGATATATCCAGAGAACTGGGCATTACCAAGGCGAGTGTTCATCATCACTTCCCTAAGAAAGAAGATCTCGGTCTGGCCCTATGTGATTGGACGCATGACTGGCTTAGCCAAGGTCTTGCTTATTTCGACCAACGTGCAGCAAATCATTGGAATAAGCTGGAACGTTATTTAAGTGCCGCGATGAAGCACGCCTTATCTGAGCAGCGAGTATGCCCAATTAGTGCCTTCTATAATGACTTAAGCAAACTGCCAGACTCTATTAAGGTGCAGATAAAGAAGCTCGACGATATAGAGCTTGCTTGGGTCACGAAGGTCATTGATGAAGGTATAGAACAGGGTGAATTTGCTGAGCTTGAAGATACGCGAGCAATGGCTGCGCTATTTATTTTTAGCTGCAAAGGCGCGCTTTATTACGCTCGCCTACATGGCCAGGATTTGTTTCACCAAACAATGCAGCAATATGAGAATTTAATTCGCAAATAAAGGTTTGAGCACTTGTCCTTTGACAGCGTGTTGCAAGCCTTTTCTTTTGCTTAATAAGCCTACCTTCAGGTAGGTAGTTTGCAATAGTAATAGCTTTGAAAAGTTAAGATAGGAGATTTATATGAGTAATGTTAGCCCCTTATTTGAAACGCTGGACTTAGGTAAATTACAACTAAAAAATCGTATTGTGATGGCGCCGATGACTCGCACATTTTCACCGGGTAACGTCCCAAATGAACAAGTTGTCGCGTACTACGAGCGTCGTGCTGAAAATGATGTGGGCCTGATCATTACAGAGGGCACCCCAGTTGGTCATAAAGCTGCAAATGGTTATCCTAATGTCCCCTTCATGCATGGTGAGAAAGCATTAGCTGGCTGGAAAAAAGTAGTTGATGCGGTTCATGCGAAAGGTGGAAAGATCGCGCCTCAGCTGTGGCATGTAGGTTCAGTTCGTAAAGAGGGCGTAGAGCCTGATAAGTCTGTACCGGGCTATAGCCCTTCTGGTTTGTTTAAGCCAGGCAAAGAAAATGGCGTAGCGATGACGCAGGAAGATATTGCTGAGGTTATTGAAGCTTTCGCACAGGCTGCTGAAGATGCAAAAAGTATTGGCTTTGATGCTGTGGAAATACATGGCGCGCACGGCTACCTAGTTGACCAGTTCTTCTGGGAAGGAACAAACCAGCGTACTGATGAATATGGTGGTGATATGCTCAAGCGAACTCGCTTTGGGGTTGAGCTTATTCAGGCTGTCAGAGCTCGGGTCGGAGAGGACTTTCCGATTATTTTACGTTTCTCTCAGTGGAAGCAACAAGACTATGAGGCACGGTTGGCCAACTCTCCAGAGGAACTGAAACAATTCCTACAGCCTTTATCTGAAGCCGGAGTCGATATTTTCCACTGCTCAACACGCCGATTCTGGGAAAATGAGTTCGATAACTCTGACTTGAATCTTGCTGGTTGGACTAAGGAGTTGACAGGTAAGCCGGTAATCACCGTTGGTAGCGTTGGTCTAGATAGTAGTTTTATCGATGAGAAGGGCTCGAGCTTGGGGATGTCTGACAAGGCGGGAGTGGCGTCTAGCCGAATTGCTGAATTGTCTGACAGAGTTGCCCAAGGTGAATTTGAGCTGGTCGCGGTTGGCCGTGCGCNNCATGTATTTCCACAGCATCAAAGCCAATACTTTTTGCATCTTCAGCAGCCTGTGCG
>NZ_LWFE01000447.1:0-11011 GCF_001635675.1 Oleiphilus sp. HI0061
AACCAACCCTTTGTTTTGGCCACAATCTGTACATCTGAAGGCTGCAAACCTATTTCTTCATTCAATTCACGGTAAAGTGCTTCATCAGGAGTCTCATCAACTTTGATTCCACCTTGCGGAAACTGCCAAGAATTTTGTCCGATTCGCCTTGCCCAAAGTACCTCATTAAATTCGTTTGCGAGAATAATTCCGACATTTAATCTGAAACCGTCAGAATCTATCACTCTCTAATTTCCCGTCTATAGATATTTACATTGCCTTCATTCTTTCAGAATTTGCCCGATACAGCAAACCCATGAGCGGGCAAATAATTAATTATGCTAGATATATCAATCAATTCTAGACTACTTTTAAGATCTTAATGAGTTTTTAAAGAGATGATCTGATATGATTTTCTATTCATCGAAATCGACCCTTTGTGATTGGTCGTTATTTAGCATAAAACACTCTCGGGGGAGTACATAAGTGGCACTGGCAATTTTCGACTTAGACAACACATTAATCGCGGGTGATAGCGACCATGCCTGGGGCGAATTTCTCGTCGAAAAGTCTATTGTCGACGCTCAAGTTTACAAAGAGGCCAATGATCAATTTCTTTTGGATTACCAAAATGGTGAACTCGACATCCTCAAATACCTGTCATTCGCGCTTCGCCCACTCGCCGCACATCCGACAGAGCAACTGCTGAAATGGCGAGAAGAGTTTTTTCTGGAGAAAATCAAACCACTTATGCTTGATAAGGCAATCAAGCTTGTTGAAAAACACAGAGCTGCCGGAGATACTCTCCTGATTATTACCGCCACAAACCACTTTGTTACTGAGCCTATTGCTCAGGCTTTTGGCATTGATACACTGATAGCGACCCTTCCCGAGCAAGTCGACGGTCGATATACAGGCAAGGTAAGCGGCACACCCAGCTTTAAAGAAGGGAAAATTACGCGTTTGAACGAGTGGTTAGAGACGAATCACCATACACTCAAAGGTTCTTTTTTCTATAGCGATTCACATAATGACCTGCCTTTATTAAAGCTGGTCAGCACGCCAGTCTCTATCGACCCGGATGACACCTTAAGAGAATATAGTGAACAAAATGGCTGGCCAATACAAACTCTCAGAAGCTAAGAAAAAAGACATGATCAGGGGCTTATTCACCACTTTCTGTTGTTTAGCGCTATTCGGCTGCAGTGAACCCTCAACGCCAGATATCACATCCAGCAAAACAAGCTCAGCAATAAACAAGCAATCGTCAGATATTGGCAACCGTCAAATCGCAACACTCTCCACCTCTTTGATCGACCAAATGGTTAAAGAGAGTAATCGATTACTTACTGAAACCAGCAACGCAGCCGCTAAGCTACAAAGTTCTATCGACAAACTAACGACTCAGCCATCGAAAGAATCTCTACAGGAAGCTCATCAGCAGTGGAGTCTAGCTCACGATACATATATCTCGACTAGACTTCTTAGACAATGGCTAAAAAGCCTGAACATCATACATCCGGTTTTGGATGTGACTCTCAGCTCTCCTGAACTCGTTCATACGAACCACAACCGCATTGATCAGTACCCTTTGATTCCTGGCTATTTAGATAAGGTCCAAGGCTACCCGCTAAGCGGTTTAATTCACTCTGAAATCGAATTGACCAAGGATAGCCTTAATCAGGAGCATTTACTCGGAGATTCTGCCTATGTTGCCTTAGGCTTTCATGCTTTAGAGTTTATGCTTTTTGGCGAGAGTGGAAACCCGAGAATCGTTGCAGACTTTTCAATCGAGAACACTAGCAAAAGTCAGAACCAAAGCGCCAAGCGTAGAGCAAAATACCTCAAACTCCTAAGCAAACTGCTCAAACAAGATATCGAAGCTTTTAGCGTTTCTTGGAACAGGCTCGATGGCTACTATCCAGCAGCACTTGCCACCATTCCTGAAGAAGAACTCAGAGCATCACTTCGTCAAATTGCTGAAGTAGAACTCGAAGCCTGTCGGCAAATTCAAATGCTGATCGGCAAGCAAGCTATGCACGATACCAAGAGTAGTATCGCCGCAAGAATAAGCCTTGCAAATCGCGTCATTGAAACACTAGAAAGCACGAGACAAAACTAAGCCCTGCATCGCACTTTCATTTAATCAAACTACGATGCTGGCAAAACTCTGACGAAAATTGATTTCAGGTATTCTGTTTCCGGAATTACTGGCAGTATTGGGTGATCTGCACCTTGGCCGCCCTGCTCAATTACTTGTAAGCGCTTTTCCAAAGTCTGGCCACTTACCGCAATAGCTTTCATCAAGGCTTCTCGCGAAAGGTGCATAGAACACGACGCAGAAACCAGTAAACCATCTTTTTCTAGCAGGCGCATCGCAAGCTGATTCAAACGTTGATAAGCAATCTCACCCGCTTTCTGGTCCTTACGCTTAGGAATAAATGCTGGTGGATCAGCGATAACAACATCAAATTTCTCACCTTCAAGCTTCAACTGCTTGCACACGTCAAAGACATCACCCTCAATACAACTTACCTTGTCAGACAAGTCATTTAGTGCCGCATTCTTCTCAACGTAATCAAGCGCCATTGAAGAGCTATCTACACAGGTAACCGACTCAGCCCCAAATGCAGCGGCTTGAACTCCCCAACCGCCCACATAGCTATACAAGTCCAGCACGCGCTTACCTTTAACATAGTCTTTTAAGCGCGCCCGATTCATGCGGTGATCATAAAACCAGCCTGTTTTTTGCCCCTTCATAACTGGTGCAAGAAAACGAACACCGTTCTCTTCCAGTTCGGCGTCTTCAAGCTCCTCTCCCATAGCAAGCGAAACATAGGACTCGAGATTCTCGGCAGATCTCATCTTGCCATTATTTTTAAACAAAATCGTTTTCGGTCGACAAACCTTCTCAAGTGCCGAAACGATTTCATCCTTTAAAGACTCCATTCCAGCACTCGAAATCTGAACAACAAATACGTCTTTAAAGCGGTCAATCACCAGGCCAGGCAACATATCACTATCACCATAAACCAAGCGATAAGAATTCCCATCAAAGGCTTGCTCTCTGAGGGACAAAGCGATCTTTAACCTGTGCCTGAGCAAAGACTGGTCCATTGCCTGTGCAGGGTCCCGGCTAATCATTCGACCAGCGATGAGTGATGCAGGAGAAATAAAAGCCCGGCCAATCGCTTTACCCGCCTGGTTGACCACAATAGCTTGTTCGCCTGGCGCAAACTGTTTTAAGGGACTTTGCTTGGTATCAATCTCATTGCTATATATCCAGAGGTGACCCTGTTTTAGTCTCTTGTCAGCCCCTTTATTCAGGCAAAGCGTTTTAGGCTGGTCAGTCATCGTACACCTCTCGATATTTTAGTTAGCTTGAATTGGGCGGCAGTATATCAAGCAAGCCGATTTAGGCCCATTTTTATTCTGCTCATCGTTAGCTTATTTCTCAATTCATCCTACAATTACTAGGTTAATTATCAGTATTTGTAATAAAGCAAGTCACAGGCAGCAGCAAATTATGAGCAACCAACTCACCGAAGCCCAGGTCAAAAAAATTCTTCAAGGCATTCATGTACCTCCACAACCCCAGATTCTTGTGGACTTACAAATGGAACAGATCATGCCGGCCCCGGATATTCAACGAATAGCCAATTTAATCGCGAAGGATGTTGGCTTATCCGGCACCATGCTGAAATTTGTTAATTCACCATTTTATGGTCTGGCAAATAAAATCACCTCCATTGAGCAAGCGGTATCACTACTGGGTATTCATACCGTTATTAATATCTTGAATGGCCTGGCAATCAAAGGTGAAATGTCAGATGAAGCCATCATTGAATTAACCTCTTTTTGGGATACCGCAAACGACATAGCGATGGTCTGCGCAGCGGTTGCCAAAAAAGTCGGCTACCGCACGCCAGACGAAGCTTATGCATTAGGCTTGTTCCATAATGCGGGTATTCCTCTCATGCTTTCACGCTTCGATGATTATATCACCGTCATGGAAAAAACTTATTCCGGCCAGCATGAGCGAGTCATTGACTTAGAGAATGAAAAATTCAACACCAATCACTGTGTCGTCGGTTATTTCACCGCCAAGTCATGGAACCTCCCTGAGCATATCTGCCAAGTTATTGCCGAACACCATAACACCAAGCAAGTGTTTGCAGTTAAAGACGGCAAAAACCAGCAGCAGAAAACCTTGCTGGCAGTTCTTAAACTGGCTGAGCATATTTGCGGAAACTACAAAGTACTTGGCCTACAAGATAGCGACCCGGAATGGGAAGATAGCCAAGATGACATATTAGAATACCTAGGCTTAACTGCTTACGATATCGAAGACCTTAAAGTAGGTTTCATTGAAATGGGTGTCACCGTTTATTGAACAAGAGTCTTTAAAACAAAAAAGGGAGAGTCTCTGACTCTCCCTTTTTTATTCAAGAAAATAAATACTCAGCCTTTGAAGGCTTTTACTTAACCTGCATGCCTTGGTATACGCTATCAAGCTGAGGTTTAACTAAATCTTCAGTATCTTCACCATTGCTTTCCTTGATCGCCAAGTTCAAATTCCATAGCTGATCAAACTTCTCAACGGCAACAGCCTTATTGGCCGCTTTATCACGTAAAATCGTTGGTTTTAGGAATACCACCAAGTTCTGCTTATTTACAACCTTCTGAGTACTTCTAAATAAAGCACCTAACCAGGGAATATCACCCAGCAATGGAACCTTGCTTTCTTGGTAAGTTTCGTCATCACGAATTAGGCCGCCCAGAACAATAGTCTCGCCATCATCAGCCAGAACATTCGTCTTAATCTGACGTTTCGAGGTAATAATATCGGCTCCAGCCGTTGACGGAGAAACGCCTGATATTTCCTGTTCAATTTCCAAACGAACTAAATTGCCATCACTGATACTTGGCGTCACAATCAACTTAACACCGACATCCTGACGCTCAATCGTAGTAAACGGGTCCGACGTTCCAGCACCGGAAGAAGTAGACTGACCTGTGATAATTGGAACATTCTCACCAACAATGATAGATGACTCCTGATTATCCATGGTTATCACTTTAGGTGTAGAAAGAACATTTGCGCTAGCATCACCTTCAAGCGCCTGGATCAGGCCACCCCAGCTTACACCACTTTCACTTGTTCGCCCAAAACCTGCGGTAATACCATCACTCGCACCAATACCTGAGACGTTAAGATCACCATCATCACTGCTATCTTGCGCGATCAACGCTGACAATACATTCGCCGTCGCAATTCCCGCATCAGAGAAGTTTGTAAATACACCTGGAACCGATGCACCCTGATCATACAAGGCCCACTGAATACCAAGTTTGTCATTCAGGTCATCTTTAATTTCAACTATCGCAGCCTCGATCAGTACCTGAGCTCGGCGAACATCAAGTTGCTCAATGACACCATCGAGCTCCTGAATCACTGAAGGTTCTGCTCTAATAACCAGCGCATTCAAACCTTCATCAGCATAAACACTCGCTTCTGAAGATTGGCTTTTACCCTTACCCTTAGCACCCTCACTACTAATATCGCCCATTAGCCCCTTTAACAACTCAGCTAACTCTCCAGCATCCGCATGTTTAAGTCGGACTACCTTGGTTTTACCACCCGTGGATGAAGGTTGATCCAGTTTGGCTATCAACTCTCGCATTTTCTCCCGGAATGCCTCATCGCCTCGAAGGATAAGCCGATTGCTGCGCTGATCTGCAACAACACTAAATTTATTGCCGCCACTTTTTCCTTTAGCTTTACTCAGCTCGCTAGGTGCTAACTCTTCTAAGAGCTTTACCATATCACCAACCCATGCTTCTTTAAGCTGAACAACTTCAAGTTCATATTTAGAAGGGCTATCCAGCTCATCAATAATCTTACTAATTCGTTTTATGTTCGCCAGGTGATCACTAATAATCAAAGCATTGGCAGCTGCGACACCCGCAAGGTGTCCATATTTTGCCACCATCGGTCTAAGAATCGGAACCAACTCTAAAGCACGAGCATTGTTAACCTGAATTACCCGCGTAACGATTTGCTCTGATGGTACCTTTTTCAAAAAACGATCGTTCTGAGCACTCTGCTTGGCATCATTTTGTCTGACAATCTTGATCACTTCCTGGCCAGGTATCGCTGCAAAGCCATGCACCCCCAAGACGGATAAAAACATTTCGTAAACAGCAGATTTATTCATTGAAGCATTAGAAATAACCGTGACCTTACCCTTAACTCGAGGGTCAATAACAAAGCTATAACCTGTTATATCGGCAACCTGACTAACAAATGCTCTGACATCCGCATCCTTCAGATTTACCTTCCAGGTTTGCTCCTCACCGAAGGCACTCCCGCTAAATACCAGCGCGGCACAAACAACCAAGTGCACCAACCTGAGACGGACCATACTGAACATGTTCTTTCCTAATGTAGACTTCATAACAATCACTTTACACTTAAGTCATTTGCATTACTGGGCTTGAGCCCGCAATTTTTTTATCTCAAAGGGTAGTTAATATAAAAGCTGGCGCCATCTCGCATCACTTCTACTTCCAAACTACCTTGCTCATAGAGACTTTTCATTAACTCTTTATCGCGCTGAATATCACCAAGGTTATGACCATTCACCGAGCGTATCACATCACCCTTGTTAAGATTTAGCCCCGACAACATTGGGTTTCCACCTTGGTAAACATACCCCTCTGAAGAAGCTTTCAGCCCAACTGAGCCCAATGCAGCGACAGGATCTTCCTGTAAGCGCTCTGCAGCCTCATCCATAAATTGCTGAGGCGTTTCTACTGATTCCACCCTTGCTCTTCTTTTCGGCTGGGCTTTAACCGGCGTTACCTTAGAAAAACTGCTACTGCCTTTGATGCTCTTCTTTTCTTCAAAAGCCAAAGTTTCTAGCCTTCCGTTACGCCTCAAGAGAATACGATCACTATATACCTCTTCCAAAGTGGCCCTGCCTGGTAGGGCATCACCTATGCCATAGTAATCCGCCTTCTTGCCAATCTCTTCTACTATAGCACCCGATGCGCCAGCCTGCTCTGACATAAAAACACCTTTTAATGCTAACCTTAAGCTGGTCTTAGGCGCTTCTTTTGGTTTATCCTGCTTTTTAACTACCTGTTTTCCTACTTGTCCGAATAAATGATAGTCAGCTAACCTGGCATCTCGCCCCTGGCTTTTCTTAGCTGTAACAACTTTATTCTGAGGCAACACTAAAGCGCGCTCATCCGAAGAAGCCAGTGAATACCAAAACACTCCAGCCCCCAGATAAGCGACATAAACAAGCAAAGTCACAGCCAACAGTGACTGAATCCTAGCAATTGTTCCTGACCCTAGCGTTATCAAATTATTCACCAGCCTAATAAATTTTCTTTTTCACTTTAAACACGACATCTTCTTCTTTGGAGTTTTGGGGCCAATGCTCATCAGCCAAATCCAATAAGCGTCTTTTCACTTTAACTAGCGCTTCACCCTCTGGGCTCACCGTCGCTTCAATGACATCAAACGATCCGCCACTATCACGAACACCTGCTTTTATTTCCCCAGTTTCGCTAGTTTCTATCACCCCCCTAAAAGGAGGAAAGCTACGTTGATGTATAGCGCGTTGAGCAGGATAGGCAATATCGCCACCAGACCACGAGATCATACCTGCAGCTGATCGCAGCATATTATCTTCAGCTAGCAGCTGTATATCCTTTAACAATAGCTGACCATCCAGGGTGACTCGTTGCGCCCTCAGCGCTGGGCTTAGCATAGATAAGTCTAGGTCACCACGAGAAACCGTCACAGCGATGTCAGACATGCCCACCGTAATCACAGCCTCCAATTCGCCCGCTTGGCTATCAATATCAAGCTTAACGGGAAGTGATAAGGCATATAGTTCAGATAATTTCACATTCCAATCAACTATTGAGGCAATGCCTTTATACTGAACCAAAGCACGACCATCCCAGATAGTCCCCTCAATGCCTTTTACCGAAACACCAACAGAGCGAAGAGAATTAGTTACAGAAGGATCAGCCTCTACAACTCCCTCCCAAATCACACGCGCTGGAGCCTTAGCCAGCACAAAAACGCTAAAGGCCAATAAGAAAACAAGAAGATACAGAATTGTTTTTTTCAACACGCGTAAAGACCAAGTCCTATTATCTGACCCACTTCAGTACAAGAGATACTGAAAACTACCGAGAACCTATCATGCTTATATACCTAAGCCGCCCGGTAGGGAGCCTACTGCTCTAAAAAGCGACCAATTACAGACTATTTAATATGATAAATCTACCTTTATTAACGGTTTTTCATACCTTTGCAGGGTTTTCTTGAGACATGCCTCAAGTACTTAGCCCCAAACGCAAGAAACCCGGCAAAAGCCGGGTTTCTTAATCACAAAGCGTGAAAGGCTGGATTACATCATTCCACCCATGCCACCCATGCCACCCATATCAGGCATAGCTGGTGCTGCTGCACCCTCTTCTACGATATCGGTAACCATGCATTCAGTAGTGATCATCAAACCAGCAACAGAACCTGCTGATTGAAGCGCTGTACGCGTCACCTTAGCCGGATCAAGAATACCCATTTCCAACATATCGCCATATTCACCCGATGCAGCATTGTAACCAAAGCTACCTTCGCCCTGCTTAACCTTATCAGTCACGACAGAACCTTCGCCACCGGCATTCTCAACGATTTGACGCATAGGTGCTTCCATTGCGCGACGTAGCAAGTTAATACCAACGTTTTGATCTTCGTTATCACCTTGAAGATCTTCAATCGCTTGTAGAGCACGAATCAATGATACGCCGCCACCTGCAACAACACCTTCTTCAACGGCTGCACGAGTAGAGTGAAGCGCATCTTCGACACGAGCCTTCTTCTCTTTCATCTCGACTTCAGAACCAGCACCTACTTTGATTACCGCAACACCGCCAGCTAATTTAGCTACACGCTCTTGAAGCTTCTCACGATCATAGTCTGAACTGCTTTCTTCGATTTGCTTACGAATCTGGTTAACACGCCCTTCGATTTCTGCAGCTTGACCTGCACCATCGATAATCGTCGTATTTTCTTTACTGATGTTAACGCTCTTCGCTGTACCCAAGTTATCAATTGTTGCGGTTTCTAGAGACAAACCAACTTCTTCAGAAATAACCGTACCACCCGTTAGAGTAGCGATATCCTGTAGCATTTCCTTACGACGATCGCCAAAGCCAGGTGCCTTAACCGCTGCCACCTTAACAATGCCACGCATGTTGTTTACAACTAGAGTCGCTAGCGCTTCGCCTTCGATATCTTCAGCAATGATCAATAATGGCTTGCTTGCTTTAGCAACACTTTCCAGTACAGGAAGTAGCTCACGAATGTTAGAAACCTTCTTATCAACCAATAATATAAATGGGCTCTCAAGCTCTGCACTCATATTGTCCTGATTGTTGATAAAGTAAGGTGATAAGTAACCACGATCGAACTGCATACCTTCAACAACGGCTAGCTCATCTTCGAAGCCACTACCTTCTTCAACAGTGATAACACCTTCTTTACCTACTTTTTCCATCGCTTCAGCAATGATGCTACCAACAGAGCTATCGCTGTTTGCTGAGATTGTGCCTACTTGAGCAATCGCTTTAGTATCTTCACATGGACGAGCAAAGCCTTTAACCGCTTGAACTGCAACTTGCACACCTTTGTCGATGCCACGTTTCAGGTCCATTGGGTTCATACCCGCAGCAACAGCCTTCAAACCTTCGTTAACGATAGACTGAGCCAAAACTGTTGCAGTCGTTGTTCCATCACCCGCAGCATCATTAGTTTGTGATGCAACTTCTTTTACCATCTGCGCACCCATGTTTTCGAACTTGTCTTTAAGCTCGATTTCTTTCGCAACAGACACACCATCTTTAGTCACCGTCGGTGCACCAAAAGATTTGTCTAATACAACGTTACGACCTTTAGGGCCCAAAGTTACCTTTACTGCATCTGCTAGAATGTTTACACCGGCCAACATGCCTTGACGAGCCGAATCACCAAATTTAACGTCTTTAGCGCTCATATACTTTTCCTACTTAAACTGTTTGCCTATTTAGTTAGGCACTTTTAAAATAATTCTCTGAACCGGCTAACCGGTACTAAGCTTCTATCACGCCGTAAAGGTCGCTTTCACTCATAATCAATAGCTCTTCACCATCGATCTTAACGGTATTACCAGCATATTGACCAAACACTACAATATCGCCTTCTTTTACAGCCAAAGCTTTAACATCACCGTTATCCAGAATTTTTCCAGTACCCACAGCTATTACTTCACCCTGAGAAGGTTTTTCAGTCGCACTACCAGGCAATACAATACCACCCGCACTTGTGGTCTCTTCTTCTTTGCGGCGTACAACAACACGGTCGTGTAATGGACGGATTTTCATCTTCTTGATTCTCCTAACAGGTTTTCAATCCGAAAATAAAATCACTCTCAAACAAAGAGCGCTTTATTTTATTTAATAAAAACAATAAGTTGCATTTTAAACTTACAATTTTCATTGATAAGTGACTCTATAAATGGGGATGATAGAAAGCTTTTCAAGCACTTATTTTTCTTTTTCTTGTTTTATCTCTTGAAACTCACCTTCGGCGATCTCTTCAGGCGGAACGGTACGTTGGGGAAATTCCTGGGCAGAGAAAGGGTCCTTAACCGGCTGCTCCTCCGCCTGAGACGACTGTCTATAAGTTGTCTGGGAATAAAAGCCGCTTTGTGAGGAATTCTGTACCAGATTTTTCGCAATCATCTTGGCAAACGAAGCTCTAAAGCCCGGCGTCAATAAAATAAAGCCAATCGTATCGGTCACAAACCCAGGGGTAAGCAACAATGCTCCCGCGATTGCCAACATCATCCCTTCACCAATTTCAGAGACTGGCATCTGGCCACTTTGCATCTTCTGATTAGCTCTGATAAAGGTACTCAGCCCCTGTTTTTTAAGCAGCGTCACACCTATGACTGCCGTCAATAACACCAGC
>NZ_LWFE01000448.1:0-575 GCF_001635675.1 Oleiphilus sp. HI0061
TTACGCTATGGTCAATGTACCAATATCTCACAGCATCGTGGGAGCACTTATTCTCTGAAGAGAGTTAGAAGCGGAGTAAGTATTACTGCTTTGGTATAAAAAATAATCGATCTGCTTCTCGGAAAATAGATAGCTGAAAAAAAGTGAATTATTCTCTTAAACATTGCTTGACTCTTAAATCGAATCCGTTAATATATGCGCCACTTCAGCAACACAGGCAACGAAAAGTTGTTTTTTACTAGAGTGTTGCAATGAAATATGAAGTGATCTGCGGGAATAGCTCAGCTGGTAGAGCACAACCTTGCCAAGGTTGGGGTCGCGAGTTCGAATCTCGTTTCCCGCTCCAAATTCTAAAAAACCTCGGATTTATCCGAGGTTTTTTGTTAGTGGACTATAAAGATTTATCGATATAGTTTACGGTGTAGTTTAAAGGCGCGATAGCAAAGCGCTTAGGGCTCTGCCCGATTAACAAGAGTGCACTGGATTGCTGCAATCCTACGGTAGAATTTGAAGCTCTTGTTTAGTACAAGTTTAAAGGCGCGATAGCAAAGCGCTTAGGGCCCTGCCCGATTAAC
>NZ_LWFE01000449.1:0-720 GCF_001635675.1 Oleiphilus sp. HI0061
TTCATATAAAGAGTAGTCACCCTAAAAGCAGTGAGTTTCTAACAAAGTTTTCTAATCGAACAATATAGTGCTGAAGCTAACGCGATTGGATTTGATGCTGAAGGGATTGTCTGCACGAAAATATGTTAGCCTGTTGTAATAATTTACGGCCCCGAGAAGATAGGGGCAATAACTTGCGAGACTGTTTTGACCAATAACTATATCCTTCGCCGCTTGCGCTATACCTTTGAATATAATGATCGACAAATGATTGCGCTGTGGGCCAGTGCAGAATGCGCTGTAACTCGAGAGCACATAAGTCAATGGCTAAAGAAAGACGATGATCCAGACTTCGTTAACTGTCCAGATAAAAAGTTTGCCAGTTTTCTCAATGGTATGATTAATAAGTTGCGTGGCAAGAAAGATGGTCCTCAAGCTTTGCCCGAAAGTCGTTTAAATAATAATATTATTTTGCGTAAGCTGAAGATTGCGCTGAACCTTCGAGACGATGATATTTGTGAGCTAATGGCATTAGGTGGCTATCGTGTCAGCAAATCCGAGTTGAGCGCATTCTTTCGTAAAGTAGGCCACAAACATTATCGTGAGCTGCAAGATCAAATGCTGCGCAAGTTTATTCAGGGCATGCAGCGAAAATACCGTGATAGCACAGATGCTGATGAGACTGCGGTTCCTGCATCTCCCGTCCATAGTAAGGAAGACTCAAACAGCGAAAGCGACCGA
>NZ_LWFE01000450.1:0-648 GCF_001635675.1 Oleiphilus sp. HI0061
TACTAATACAGCAGATATGAACAATCGCCCAACTTTATTAAACTTCATCCTTTAAACCCTATGATTAAAATTCCAGATTTTCACTGTAGCTAAGCTCTATATTCAAAGCAAGCCATTCTAGTGTTTGCTAGACATATCCACGCAAAACCAAGTAATCAAAAACTTCCTTTGCTGCACCTTCTATACTTAAAACACCCGCGTCAACCACGAGTTCAGGATCTTCGGGGGCTTCATATGTAGAGTCAATACCCGTAAAGTTTCGAATCTCTCCAGCCCTCGCCTTTTTATACAAACCTTTCGGGTCTCTCCGCTCACAAACACTAAGATCAGTACAAATATAAACCTCAATAAACTCCCCTATAGGGAAGAGCTTTCTCACCATTTGTCGATCTGAATTAAAAGGAGAAATAAACGCAGACTGGACAATCAAACCCGCATCGACAAAAAGTTTTCCTACCTCACCAATTCGTCTGATATTTTCAATTCGGTCTTGAGCAGAAAAACCCAGATCCTTCGTCAATCCATGCCTAACATTGTCACCGTCTAAAAGGTAGGTATGCTTACCTTTCTCGTAGAGCATCGCATCTAAGGCATTCGCGACACTAGACTTACCTGCACCACTAAGGCCGGTAAACCAGATCATGCAGG
>NZ_LWFE01000451.1:0-1176 GCF_001635675.1 Oleiphilus sp. HI0061
GCGAGGCAATCCGGATCATATTTTTATAGGAGAGAAATTTAAACGATCCACCTAATATTAGGTCCAACATAGGAAGCTTCCCTAATAAGGAAGCTTTTTACTTATGAGGATCTCTTCTCAATAATACCCTCAACCTCCTCAGCCCACCTATCCAAAGCCTCTACTCGCTCTTCCCAATAGTCATATCGATTGTAAACCTCCATCACTCCGCCCATAGTGTGATTCAGTATCTTTTCCACAACGTGAATGGCCACGCCGATTCCAGCCATCTTGGTAGCAGCGGTACGACGGAGGTCATGAGGAACCCATTTATCAATCCCTACAACCTCTTGCGCCCTGTTCGCGGCACGACTAATCACCCTTTCAGTCATGGGGGCGTCATTACCAGAGAAAGAAGGCAGAACCCAATCCGATTCATCTCTAAGGGCATAAAGTTCACTGAATAGTTTTATCGCCAGAGGAGACAAAGGAACTCGGTGAGCTTTTCTATTCTTTGAGTTTTCCTTCGGTATCGTCCATACCTTTTCATTAAGATCAATGTGACTCCACCGGGCATTATTGATCTCCCCTCTTCTTTGGCCGGTTACCAGTAACAACTTCAAGGCTAACTCAGTATGAACACTCATTTTTGCCCTGTTCAAACAGTACCAAAACTTATGAATTTCACTATCATCTAGAGTCCTATCCCGCGACTGTTCTTGCCCGCCAACACTCTTCTTTGTCAGTTCCTTCAAAGGATTATGCTCTAGATATCCGTGTTCAACGCCATAGTTAAGAATCTGTTTTAGCAAAGTAAGAACCCTATTTGCCTGAACAGGTGCACCGCGCTTTAACATGGGGTCAAGGACTAGATCAGATACTGTTCGTCTATGGATATCACTTAGTTTGAAACTGCCTATCTGTTCATAGACATTTTTCTTCAGCATGGAATCAAGTTCTTTCCATCTTGCTCTTTTAGGCTTGGCAAATTTATCAATCCATATTTCGCAGATCTGACGCATTGTATTGGCTAGTTTCTGTCCTTGAAGATCTGCTTTTGCTTTATCTATCGGGTCGATTCCCTTTTCAAGTAAGGAGCGCATATCCATATGAATCTTACGAGCCTCTTTTAAACTGAGCTCAGGATACGTACCTAGCTTCATGCGACGAGGCTTACTGTGAAAGCGATATCTGTAC
>NZ_LWFE01000452.1:0-1086 GCF_001635675.1 Oleiphilus sp. HI0061
GGAATTGTAATGAGCGAGAGCTTTGCAGAGTTATTTGAATAGAGTCTAAATGAAATCGATATGACCCCGGGAGCAATTATTGCGGGTGTTGTAGTAGATATTGATAGCGACTGGGTTACAGTAAACGCTGGCCTAAAGTCAGAAGGTGTTATACCTCTATCTCAATTTGTTAACGAGAGCGGTGAAGTCGAATTAAAGATCGGTGACTCTGTTGATGTTGCACTAGATGCTGTTGAAGATGGCTTCGGTGAAACACGCCTATCTCGTGAGAAGGCTAAGCGTGCTGAAGCTTGGAAAGAGCTTGAGAAAGCATTTGAAGCTGAAGAAATCGTTAAAGGTGTGATTAACGGTAAGGTTAAAGGTGGTTTCACTGTTGAGCTGAAAACTATCCGTGCCTTCCTTCCTGGTTCATTGGTTGATGTTCGTCCAGTACGTGACACGCTACACCTTGAAGGTAAAGAATTAGAATTTAAAGTTATCAAGCTAGATCAGAAGCGTAACAACGTTGTTGTTTCTCGTCGTTCAGTGCTTGAAGCTGAAAATAGTGCAGAACGTGAAGCATTGCTTGAGTCAATGGCTGAAGGTATGGAAGCCAAGGGTATCGTTAAGAACCTTACTGACTACGGTGCTTTCGTTGACTTAGGTGGTGTTGACGGTCTTCTACACATTACAGATATGGCTTGGAAGCGTATTAAGCATCCAAGTGAAATCGTAAATGTTGGTGACGAGATCAATGTTAAAGTNTTGAAGTTTGATCGTGAGCGTAACCGTGTTTCACTAGGCCTTAAGCAGCTAGGTGAAGATCCATGGGTACAGATCAAAGAGCGTTACCCAGAGAATACTCGTGTAACTGCGCGCGTAACTAACCTAACTGACTACGGTTGTTTCGCAGAAATTGAAGAAGGCGTTGAAGGTCTTGTTCACGTTTCTGAAATGGATTGGACTAACAAGAACATTCACCCATCTAAGGTCGTTCAGTTAGGTGATGATGTTGAAGTAATGGTTCTTGATATCGATGAAGAGCGACGTCGTATTTCTCTCGGTATTAAGCATTTTCACGCTAATCCTTGGGAAGAGTTCTCAAGC
>NZ_LWFE01000453.1:0-1203 GCF_001635675.1 Oleiphilus sp. HI0061
GTTATTTACATTTTACACAGCAAGGTAACGTTTGGATCGCGCAAAAGGAAGGCCGGGCAAAAGACAATATAGACAAAACTAACCCCGCCCTGATAAAAATGCTTATCTTAGCGAAGCCCAAGGAACGACCATTTAGCGATTACATGAACGCATTGAATATTGTACCTGTCTGCTTCTCTTACGAGTGGGATCCTTGTGACATTGACAAAGCTCACGAACTGATAAACTCTGAAAACAACTCAGACTATCAGAAAGACCGGTTTGATGATTTCATCTCTTGTAAGAAAGGCCTGAGCGAAGAAAAGGGTAAAATCCATATCGACTTCGTAAATACACTAAGCATCTCTGAAACACACGACCATAAAGATGTCGCTAACCTTATTGATGAAGGGATTCAGAAAGCCTACCGCCCCTTTCCAGTGAACTACGCCAGTTACAAGCGAATCCACGCGACTCACTCAATTCCTAGCAACTTTTCTAAACAAGAGATTAACCAATCGGCCAAGCGACTGGATGAGAGACTAAAAGACGAAAATATCGAGATCCAAAAGCGAGTTTACACAGCCTACTCACAAGTACTGAATAGCTGAAGTATTCCAAGCACAAAGCCTTATACTTAAGCTAACTCTTCTAATAAACCAGTTTTTTTAATTCCAAAGCCTTGAGAGTGGTCAACACCAATAGTTCTTAGAACATTCAGAATTTCATAGTTTTCTACATATTCAGCAACTGTTTTCATACCCATAAAGTGAGCTAACTCATTAATTGATTTGACCAAAGCCTGGTCACGTTCGTTGTTAGCGATATTGCCGATAAACACACCGTCGATTTTAATAAAATCAACAGGAAGTTTTTGAATGTAAGCATAGGACGAAAGACCTGAACCGAAGTCATCTAGTGAGAACTTACATCCAGTCTGCTTTAGTACCCGTATAAATTCGATCGCATCAGCCAGATTTGTAATGGCTGCAGTTTCAGTAATCTCAAAACAAATCATTTCCGGAGGAATCGTGCTAGCTGCAAACTGCCCTAGTATAAACTCAAGGAATGAATCATCACTTAAAGAGTTGCCAGACAAATTAATTGAGAAGCCATCAGATTTAGCAACAGACTCTTCATGTGTCTCCATCCAACGCAATACGTTATGTATCACCCAGCGGTCAACCATCGCCATTCGTCCAAAGTGTTCTGCTGCTTCGATCA
>NZ_LWFE01000454.1:0-692 GCF_001635675.1 Oleiphilus sp. HI0061
CGACCTCCGTATTCATTGAACGAACCAGATCCTCAACCCACAAGGTAAACAGAGCGTAATCATTAAGCTCGTTTTGGTCAATTTTAGACACTTGCGGGAATTGATAACAAGCACCAATAAAAGCACTACCCGAGAGTAAATTCGCGAGCAGACGAGAGAAGCGCAACCCTTGGCGCGCCCTATTCTTCACAACACTAAACACAACCTTACTTCTGCGCCTCCGCTACACTCTCACTTCTAGTAAAGACCCAATCAGTGCCACTGGACTCACTCTCTGAGTATTGATAACCCGCGTAGTCAAAACCCTTTAGATCTTCAACGCTTTGAATATTATTATCAGCAGCATACCTGACCATTAAGCCTCGTGCTTTTTTGGCATAAAAACTAATGATCTTGTATGTGCCTTTCTTCTCATCCTTGAATATAGGGGTAATCACCTTTGCCTTAAGCGACTTAGGCTTGATTGATTTAAAATACTCGTTGGATGCTAGGTTAACGAGAACCTCGTCACTCCCCTCTAACTCCCGGTTAAGTGACTCTGTCAGCATCTCTCCCCAAAACTCGTAAAGATTCTTTCCGCGTGTATTTTCAAGCCTGGTTCCCATTTCCAAACGATATGGCTGCATCAAATCCAAGGGGCGCAAAATACCATACAAACCCGAGAGTATTCTTAACTTTCCCTGAAGATATTC
>NZ_LWFE01000455.1:0-1455 GCF_001635675.1 Oleiphilus sp. HI0061
AAGAATTGAGGATTTGGCCGACTAAACCTTATACTTGTCCAAATCTTATTCCTTGTTCTGGCAAAGACAATAATAAAATAAGCGCTATGACTGAGAAAACACGCCCTCTGTGGCATCCAACATTATGGCCATCCTGGTTAATCGTTTTTATTCTATATTGCCTCGCTTGGCTGCCGATGAACAAAAAGCATCAGTATGCAGAAAGCCTTGGGCGTTTCGTTTATCGACGCATGAAAAACCGTGGCAAGGTGACCCGGCAGAATATAGAGCTGTGTTTCCCCGAGCTTAGCAGTGACAAGCAAAATGAGATAATTGAAGGCAGTTTTATTTCTACTGCTGAAGGCTTGATTGAGATGCTGCAACTTTGGTGGCGAGATGTTACTCCGTANCTTGATACGATGACGGTGATTGGTAAAGAGCACCTATTAGACGCGCAGAACCGCGGCACCGGTGTTTTGTTGATAGGAGGCCACTTCGGTGTTATCGATATGACCTTGCCCTTGGTTGGGACTCAGCTTAAGCGACCTGGCTATATGTATCGCCCAAATAACGACCCCGTAATAGACTGGATGATCGAAAGTGGGCGTAACCGTAACTTTGATATTCAAAGCTTCAGTAAGTATCAATTAAAAGAGATGCTCGAGTTTATCAAGGGGGGCGGTGAGGTTTGGTATGCTCCTGATCAGGATTTCGGTAAACGCTGTGACCTATTTGTTCCTTTCTTTGGTGTTAGTACGGGTTGTATCTCTACACCAAGTTGGATTGCGCGTGAAACGGGAGCGACTGTTTTGCATGTCGCACCGTTTAGGCTACCAAATGGTCAATATGAAGTCATTTTCTCACCCGTTTTTGAAGGTTTTGGTGAGGACCCGCAAAAGGATGCGCAGCTTTGGAATCAGGCGCTAGAGGCAGCAATTAAGCGTCATCCTGAACAATATCTATGGCAGCATAAGCGCTTCAAAACCCGTCCTGATGGAGAAGGGCCAGTTTATCAGTAGTTGCCGCTATGAATAGGTATTGTGGAGTTCTGCGTATTCAAAACAAAGCTCTAGCCAATTTCGTATGCCAGGGCTTAGGTATTTGTCCTTATGTGTGATGATATAAAATTTTCGTTTGAAATCTCTCTGTGGTGTTTTTAAGGCAATTAGCGATGAGCGTTTGAAAGCATCGTTTAAGGTAACTTTCGACAAACACCCAATCCCCATACCTGACTCTACTGCCCGTTTGATGGCTTCGGTATGTTGAAGTTCGAGTTCAATATTAAGTTCATGAAGCACTCCCTGCATTGCGTTATCGAATGCTTGCCGTGTTCCTGAACCTGCCTCTCTCAGAATCCATTTTGCTTTGCTTAGCTGTTGGTCACTAACGTATGAAAGCGTACTTAGCTCAGATTTCGGGTCGCAGAAGACCACTAACTCATCATCCATCCAAGGCCTAACGTTTAAGTCGGGATGA
>NZ_LWFE01000456.1:0-1068 GCF_001635675.1 Oleiphilus sp. HI0061
ATCCGCGAGCAAGTAATCAAGATTGGCCAGGAGTACCCTGAAAACCGTATTCGCCTGAAATGCATCGGCGGTGGCGGCGGTAAAGGCCAACGCATACTCTCCAGCCCTTCAAGCTTTAAAGGCAGCATCGAAGAGCGCTTAAGCCAAGCAGCAGATGAAGCACCTTCTCTAGTACTTGAGATCCTCAACGAGGTAAAAGCGACAGGCCAAGGCGACAACAAGAATATTCTTGTCGAGTTGAATATCGAAACCACTCGTCACCAGGAAATCCAGGTGATCGGTAATGGTGAATGGGCACTGGCTTTGGGCGGTCGTGATTGCTCTTTGCAGATGCACGAGCAAAAGCTGCTTGAAATATCGGTTACGACCGAAGATTTACAGCATGCGCTTACAGAGTCGTTGCATCGCGGTAGTGAAGCCGAATCTAAAATCCTTAGCCAGGAGATCAAAACCCTTCAGGCGATGGAAAAAGAATCCGAAGTATTTGGTCAGGCTGTAGGTTTGGACAACGTATCCACCTTCGAGTGTATCGTTGACCGCGACAAACACTTCTTTATGGAAATGAACACCCGAATTCAGGTTGAACACCGCGTTACAGAGCTCTGTTATAGCCTGAAATTCGTCAACCCCGACAACGCTGATGACAGTTTTACGGTGCACTCATTGGTCGAGGCCATGGTATTACTCGCTGCACACGGCAAGCGCTTACCCAAGCCCGAGCGCGTATTGCGTCATAATGCTTCGGTTGAAGCCCGCCTTAATGCAACTAACCAAGCTTTGGCACCCCATGCAGGTGGTTTGATTGAACATTGGTCAGATTCGCTTGATGGCGAAATTCGTGACGACCAGGGCATCAGTCTTCACAACCCTGATACAGATGTATTCATGTCCTATCACTTGGCCGGTGCTTACGATAGTAATATCGCCCTACTCCTGACTGTTGGCAACAATCGTCTGGAAAGCTTTGAACAAATGTCTGAAGTACTTCGCCGCACTAAGCTGGAAGGTAAGGATCTAGGCACCAACCTTGAATTCCATTACGGCTTGGTCAACTGGATAATGGGCAAC
>NZ_LWFE01000457.1:0-1166 GCF_001635675.1 Oleiphilus sp. HI0061
CTGAGTCACCAAGTGAATCTTGTGAACCTTGATCCTGCGACTCATTATTATGTTCGTGTAGACGCTTATAATTTACTTGGCGAAATGGTTAGCAGTGACACCCTTAGTTTTGTTACGTCTGCTACAAGCGATAATGCAGACAGTGATAATGACGGCTTGCCGGATGTATGGGAGATCCAGTTCGGCTTGGACCCACAAGATGCCAGCGATGCATTTATTGACCAAGACAACGATGGTTTGAGCAACCGAGAGGAATTCGCTGCGCAAACTGACCCTAATAGCGCTGATAGCGATGTGGATGGTATTCCAGATGGTTGGGAGTTTGATCACAACCTCAACCCAAATGATGCAGCAGATGCTAGCCTTGATACTAACAATGACGGCATAACGAATTTGGATGAATTCCTTAGTGCGGCAGATACTGAGGCGCCGGTGATTGATTTGGTTTCTGAAATTACGTTGGCGTCTAATGGGCCATTAACTGCAGTGCCAATGAGTAATATTAGTGCAAGCGATAATGTTGATGGAAGTGTCGCGCTTATTAATTTAGATGAGACCCACCTACCACCGGGGCATCACATAGTTAACTGGCTCGCAGAAGACTCGGCCGGTAATAGAACAATTGCCAGCCAGTCTATACAGATAATACCGCAACTTTTGTTAAGCAAAGCTCAGGTCACAAGTGAAAACAATCGTGTTTCAGTTAACTTGAGCTTATCTGGGGAGGCACCAGTTTACCCTGTGCTTGTTCCTTACAGTCTTGGTGGTACAGCTAACGAAAATGATTACGACTTACTTACTAGCTCAAATGTCACCGAGCAGTCCACTAAGGTCAGCGGTGTCGTCATTTTTGACGAAGGCATGACTGCCGAGCTAGTACTAGAAGTCTTAGATGACCAAATTGTTGAAAGTGATGAGCAGCTTATCGTTACATTTAATGATCCGGTCAATGCGGTGATAGGTGCGAACGAGCAGCATCAGATCACGATTACAGAATCGAATATTGCCCCTAGATTAAACGTGACCGCAGAGCAAAATGGTTTGGCGCTTACAACGCTCAGTTCAGGTGAAGGCTTGGTGACTATTCATGCGCTTGTTGATGATTTAAATTCGGCTGACTCACACTCATTTGACTGGAGTAAAACCGACAACCAGCTAGTAGACCT